>VXOP01000445.1 GCA_009839975.1 Candidatus Poribacteria bacterium | reverse complement strand
GTCACAGTATAAGCAATATATGAAAAAGAATTTCAAACATGTCTTGTGTAAAATATATTTCTACATAGAGACTTTTGGCAAAAGTTGTATTTATACTATTTACAGATGAAGATAATGATAGTAGGAGATTTTAACATTGAACAATTTACCCACATTCCCCGTGACCGTAGTTGGTAGCATGCCCCGTTCAAAAACAGTATCACGGGCATTAAGAGATAAACAGAAAGGACGCATCACTGATGCTGAATTTAACGCAATTGCTGACGAGGCAGTGATTGAAAGCCTAAAAACACAAGAAGCAAATGGTGTTGACATTGTGAGTGACGGTGAACAAAGACGTGATAACTTCTACTCCTTCATTACTGGATGTATGGATGGTATCAGGTTGATGACACTTGCTGAGATGCTGGACTATGTGGAAGATAAAGCGGCTTTTGAACAACTCCTCAATGCATTAGATGTCCCCGCGTTTGCTCTAAAGAACCCCGTCGTTGATGGCAAACTAAAACGCACATCACCCCTTGTATTGCAAGACTACCTATTTCTAAAACAACATACAACAAAACCTATCAAAGTCACCCTACCCGGCCCCTATCTGTTAACCCGCTCCATGTGGGTTAAGAAGTTGTCCTACGACTTCTATCCCGATAAAGAATCTTTAGGGGATGATGTGGTTTCAATTCTGAGGCAAGAGTTGTTGGATTTACAGGATGCAGGCTGTGAATTCGTGCAGTTTGATGAACCTGTACTTACCGAGGTTGCATTTACCGGTCCGCACGAAACGCATTCGTTTATGTGTGCTGCGTTATCAGAGAAAAGCAGTCCGGAGGAGGAACTCAATTTTGCTGTGGAACTAATAAATCGCGTTGTTGATGGGACGGATAGTAAAATGAAGACAGCACTTCATGTCTGTCGTGGCAACTGGAGTCAACAAGAGGATGTGCTTCTGCGCGGTTCCTACGACCTACTTATTCCGTATTTCAGTCAGATGCATGTCAATCAGTTGGTATTGGAATATGCCACTGAACGTGCTGGGAGTATTGATGTTCTCGGAGAACTTCCACCAGATAAGGAGATCGGACTGGGGGTTGTTGATCCGCGTACGACTGAGGTTGAACCCGTTGACTTTGTTTTAGATAAAGTTCGCAATTTACTAAAACATCGCGAACCTGCACAGATATATCTCAATCCAGATTGCGGGTTCGGTACATTTGCTGACCGACCTGTGAATACTGAAGAAATTGCATATAGAAAACTGCAAGTGATACATGAAGCAGCCGAGATCCTGCGGTCCGAAATTTAGGATGTTAAGATTTAACTATCTTTTCTCGCTGTAGATTATCATTTAAGCAGTAACGATTGGTAGGGTTTGTGATTTTTTTCGGAAGAGACGGCACTCGGAGAGTGCCTACTACTATTCTAAAATTTTACACACCCACGAGCGGAATCCGCGCTTGAGTATTCTGTCAGTTTATGCTACAATTTCATCATAATGGAATAGGTATCTGATTCAATAAACGATAAGTCAAAGGAGATCATCATTTTGATACATCTATATGGAGAAAACTATGAGAGAATGCAACTCTTACGGCACATTGGAGACATCTCTCAGGTTGCGGAAGCCAAGATATTCCAACTCACTGATGGAAATGAAAAGGGAACAGACGCAATCGGCTTTCGGACAGGTTCAGGGTTAAACTTCACTGTCCTGACAAACCGTGGTCTTGATATCTCTTATGCAGATTATAAAGGTATACCCTTATGTTGGCGATCTGGAACTGGTGATGTAGCAGCTGCACATTACGAACCCAATGGAGATGGATGGTTACGCGGATTCTATGGTGGGTTACTCACAACCTGTGGTATGACTCAAGCAGGGGCACCAAACGTTGATGAAGATGAAGCACTCGGACTACACGGGAGAGCTTCATACATCCCCGCAAAGAATGTATGGGTTGATAGTCGATGGGAAGGTGACCGTTACATACTATGGGCACAAGGAAAAATTACTGAAACAAGAGCGTTAGGTGAACATCTGTGTAGAACGCGACGAATCTGGACTGAATTAGGCTCTAATAAGATACACATTGAAGACATTATTGAGAATCTCGGATACCAAGACTCACCCCTTATGTATCTATTCCATATAAATGTAGGTTTCCCAATACTTACAGATGGCAGCGAACTCTTAGCACCATCATCTCAGGTCACGCCTCGCGATGAACACGCAAAAGATAACCTATCAAACTATAACTGCGGCGAACCTCCCACTGTTGATTTCAAGGAACAGGTATACTATCATCAGATGGAACCTGATGTTGACAACCATATCCGTGTTGCACTCGTAAACCGAAGTTTCAATGATAATAAAGGTATAGGCATAGCAGTCCGATACCATAAGACGCAGTTTCCTCACTTTGTGCAATGGAAATTGTGTAGTCAAGGAAACTATGTAATGGGTTTGGAGCCTTCAAATTGCAGAGTTGATGGAAGAGCATCAGAACGTGAACAAGGTTCGCTACAACATATTGAACCTGGTGGCAGACGTCACTACGAAGTCGAAATAAGTGTGTTAACCTCGAATGCTGAGATTAACGTACTTGAAGAAAAGATTAAAGATAACCGCAAATAATATGATATCCACAAAGGATATAAGAATTGTCCCTCTTCTTAAGGAGAAATAATAATGAAGAATCGAATTTCACTATTCAGTCTTATCGTTGTAAGTTGTGTATGTGTTTTATTGACAAACATTTATGCAGATCACCCAAATATTGCTGATCAATCTGACTATATTCTTACAGATTCACACGTAGAAAAAACAGAAGAAGAATCTAATGCAATACCTGAAAATAGCGTGTTAAATTTAATTCCTGAAAACGCAATAGGTATTATCTACTGTCCAAGCCTTTCTGAGCTAAATAAAAGGATCAACGATGGTGTGGCAGAAATGGCACCTCAAGTTGGTCAACAGCCCGAAATCCTTGCATCCATATTGTCAGAATCTTTTGGTGCAGGTTTTGAGAGTTTGGCTGAATTGGAACAGATTGGATTGGACTTAGACAATGATTTCGCAATTTTTTTTACAAGTTTCGCCCCCGTTGCTGTTGCCGCAACCGTACATTTGACAGATCCGGATGCAATAATGGAGGTTATTCGGACAGAAGCACAAGGCAGCGAGCCTACCGAATATAAGGGTGAAACCTACTTCAGTTCTGAAGGTGATGGTAGTTTTGCTATTTTGGGTAATACCCTTGCCTTCACACAACATGCTAAAGATTGTGTGAGCATCATTGATGTGAGTAAGGGAGAGCAAAACGCGATCACTGCTAACCCTGATTACACCGTATTTCTAAATCAGATTGCACAGGGAACTGATCAGCTTGCTGCGTATTTTGACCTTGGAACAATCCTTGCCCCACATATTGAAACAATCATGGAAGACATGAATTCCGCAGTTGATGGGATGGAAAGTGATCCCGCTACTATGTCTGCGGTTCCAATGATGGAAAGTATGTTTGGGACATTTGCTGAACTCATAAGAGATTTAGAGTCCGTGAGTGCAACCCTTCAGATACAAGGTACTGATGTACAACTTGCCCCTTTTCTGAAGTTTAAAGACGAAGGGAAGATACAAGACACACTAAAGGAACTGATGCCTGATGAATTAGCAATTATGAATGATTTACCCAATGGAGGATTCTTGTTCGGCGGTTTTGAAGGAGATGCATTGAGTTTATATAAATGGAGCATGGATTGGTTATTAGCATTACCTTCAGAAGATGAGGAACAGAGTCAGGACCTCAAAAAGATTACGGAAGAGATACAAGAGATGTACAAAGCATTGGGTAGTGAACAAGGTTTCTCCGTGAATTTTAGAGATAGTTTAATTCCTGATGTTTTGGTCATTTATGATCTTGAAGATGAAGATAAAGTCAAGACATACTATGATGAGCGTTTCTTGGATAACCTGAGCAAAATGATGCAAATTATGAAAGAAACAATGGGAGAAATTCCACAACTCACCATTTACGATGGGGGATATGTTGGCAACCCAATTATGCATAACGAGGTAGAGATCAAGACTATTGTCTTTCCAAATTTTGGTGTTGCTTTTCAGGATGTTCCTGTAGAGATGGCTGTTCTGATGCCCCATGAATGGCATTGGTCCTATGCATTTTCGGATGGACAACTCTATTTTTCTTTAGGGGGCGCAGAAATAATACAGAGAGCACTTAATAGCAAAGCAAAAGTTGTTGAGAGCATATCTGAAAATGTAGGTTATCAGAATCTTGTTGAAAAGTTAGGAAAAGAGAATAATCTACTATTTGGAATTTCTCCTATAGCAGCTATTAAGAGCTTCGTTGCTCTTGCCTCGAAAGCTGATCCAAACGCTGCCGCTGAAATGCAGATGATGGCTGGCATGATCATGGGGGTTCCTGAAAACTACAGTATCGGTATCTCAGCAAAAGTACGGGACGGTGGTGTCGGTGCAAAACTACACATTGCAGTGGGTGACTACAAACAATTGGTGCAAACATTTATGATGTTTAGTGCAATGGGACAGATGCAGTAGGCATCACGAACTCGTCTACAAGAAATTGTAGGCGAGTTTTTTTATTTAACATTATATAGAACATGTGGTATGATACATAACATGTTTGCTTGCAGTTGTGTGCAAAGGAGGGGTGCACACAACTGCCAGTCTTCTGTTATGGTGAAATATATATGGTAAAATATGGAAATAATTATACACCTTACTTGTAGGAGCACTCTCCGAATCGCGACCAAATCCTTTGATAGTCGGGAATCAGAGTTCCCTCCTACAACTCAGAATGTAGAATTAATTGTATAATCTACCATAATTACTTGCACGCAATTGTGGCGCAAACTTTTAGTTTGCGTACACTAATGCACAAACTAAAAGTTTGTGCTACAGCACAGTCTAGTCTGTCGATTTTGGTGCCACGTGCCGAAATTGTGCATATATTTTCTATTTCACTTTATTCCCTCCAAATGTGTATTATGTGCCTAAGGAGGAGAATTGTGTCACAGAAAAATAGTATGATGCAATGGCTTTGTATAGAAAATAAAAAGTTCCAACCTTTACTAACATTCTGTATTGTCTTATTCTTGATAACTTTATCATTCGCGATGGCTGATACGACTGAAGAAAACGGTGCAGAAGTTGAGCCTAAGAAGAGTCCTATAAAAATCGGTGGTGCAATGCGTGCCAACTACGTCTACGGTACGTATGAAGATCGGACGCGATATGATAGTTCCGGTGAGCCGTATTTGGAGGATGACGGTAGAGGTGCAAACTTTGGGGATGTTGATCTTGAATTACTACGGCTGAATGTTGACCTTGACTTTCATAATGTCATTGGAAGAGCGGAATATCGATGGTATCCGAGGTATTTTGGCAATTCAATCGGTTACAGCATGATACATACTGCTTGGTTGGGTTATGACTTTGAGGATACGGGTACGCTCAAAGCGGGGATTGTGCGAGTGCCTTTTGGGCCAACTGACTACGGTGTTTCTACCAGTTGGTTTTTTGACCAACATTTTTATGTTGGACTTGCTGATGACCCTGATATGGGAATCGTATGGCATAACAATACTGGCAACTTGACTTATGATGTAGGTTATTTCCTGATGAGTGAACCTCAGACGATAGGAAATAGTCTCAATAGTGCACGATACGGATACGACGTTGTAAAATGGGAAGAACAAGCAGATGAAGATGGTACTGTGCAATGGGGTGTTGAGGAGAATGGTTTTGATGAGCAACATCAGTTTAATCTTCGTGCAATCTACTCCATTGAAAACGTTGCTGATATAGGTGTCTCAGCACAATTCGGTTTGCTGCAAGGAACGAATGTAGGAGACGATGAAGGCGGAAACCACTACGCTCTTTCCGCGCACATGAAGAACTCAGCAGCAGATTTCACGCTCTATTCCCAGTTTACCTATTATGCACACAATATTACAGATGATACGGCGTGGGGTACCGGTGACTTGATTCCGATGGGTGCTTACGAATTTGCATGGCCTG
>VXOP01000436.1 GCA_009839975.1 Candidatus Poribacteria bacterium | reverse complement strand
GATGATATTCATCTCTTTGGAAACAGTGAGTCTTACCTCCTACATTCTCGCTGGGTTCCTAACGCATAGTCCGCGTTCGAGTGAAGCAGCGTTCAAATACATCACTTACGGTGCTGTAGCATCAGGAACGATGCTTTTTGGACTCTCCTTGATTTTCGGTATGACAGGAACAGGGGATCTGGCAGAGATTAGTACACGACTACCCGAAGTCCTCGCTTCAGGTCAAGTAACTGCACTCGGTCTTCTCATCGCGATAACCTTCATACTTGCAGGTGTTGGTTACAAGATTGCTTCAGTGCCATTTCACATGTGGTCACCTGATGTTTATGAAGGTGCGCCTATCCCGATAACAGCATTCCTATCTGTTGCTTCAAAAGCCGCTGGATTCGCACTGTTCCTCAGATTCTTTTATTCAGGGTTTAGTGCACAAGGACTTCTGGATTCAGTTGATTGGGGTATATTATTGGCAATAGTCTCGGCACTCACAATGACTGTTGGGAACCTCGCTGCGCTTCCGCAACGTAATGTAAAACGTCTCTTAGCGTATTCAAGCAT
Organism: Candidatus Poribacteria bacterium; assembly: GCA_009839975.1. Lineage (GTDB taxonomy): Bacteria > Poribacteria > WGA-4E > WGA-4E > WGA-3G > MSPOR6. The sequence continues at coordinate 5,508 of VXOP01000436.1, read as the reverse complement.
AGCACACGGGGGATATCTGTTGATGGGGGGTGTACTACTGACTTCTGATGGACTCAGTGCAATCCTTTTCTACCTTATCGTCTATCTCTTTATGAACTTAGGTGCATTTTATGTGGTGATCCTTGTTGCAAACGATTCAGGGAGTGAAATGATTGAGGGATACAGAGGGCTCTCCTCTCGATCCCCGTTAGTCGCTGGTGCCATGGTGATTTTCCTTGTTTCGTTAACTGGCATCCCACCCTTTGCTGGTTTCTTTGGTAAGTTCTTTCTGTTCAAGGCAGTCATTGACGAGGGGTTCTATTGGTTAGCGTTTATTGGATTGATAAACAGTGTCATATCTCTCTATTACTATGCACGTATTATCAAAGCGATGTATTTTGAATCTGCTGAGGATAGGGAGAGTTTCTACTCTACAAAGAGTACATTTGCGCTTCTGACTGTATTTGTAATACCCACGATTTTCATTGGTTTGCTAAACATCTTCTATTCCTTATCAGGAAACATCACGCTACAATAGGATTAGACTGATATTTCTCAAAAAAATGTCTGGTCTCAATAGTCGTCAAGGTTTTCTATATCCCATAGTATAACAGTACTATCACGACCACAACTGGCAAGTGTACGTCCATCATGTGAAAAAGCGATATCAAAGACACTATCAATATGTCCATTAAGTGTTTTTATACTTTTTCCAGTATTAGTATCCCACAGGTTTACATCCCATCCGCAGCTGGCAAGTGTCTGACTATCTGCTGAAAATACTAAGTTCTCGGATCCCCAATCTCTCTGAATCGTCTGTATCACCTCACCTGTGGCAACATCCCATAAATGAATTACATCGTATTCGTTTACAGTAGCAAGTGTTTTTCCATCTGGAGAAATTACGACAGAATATATATGATGCGGTTCCGTGTCAATAGACTCTTGAACTTCTCCAGTCGCGACATCTATCAGATGTATTTCTCTGTTAGAACCAACACACACCAGCAATTGTCCATCTGCAGAAAACGATATCGACCGTTGACCTTCAATCTCTTTTCTTAATGTTCTCAGATGTTCTCCAGTGTTAGTGTTCCAGAAGCGAATCGTGTTATCCGAACTTCCACTTGCAAGTGTGCCCCCATCTGGACTGAATTCTAATGACAATATACCTTTCGTATGTCCTTTGAGTGTGAATCTCTCCTCAAGTGTGTTAACATCACAGATTAGAATTGTGTTCTCATGAGTTCCATAAGCAAATGTATTGCCATCTGGTGAATAAGCAATTTCTGTGACTGACTTCTCGGGTATAAACGTCTGTTTAAGTTTGCCAGTAGATATATTCCAAAACCTGATTATGTCATCTTTACTTGCCAATGTCTGACCATCTGGAGAAAATGTAATAGCATTCACAATCTGTGAATAGCCAGATATAGTATTCACAAGTTTTTCTGTTCGGATATCCCAAAATTGAATCTCAACTCCATTTGAACTTGTTAACATGTCTCCATCTGGAGAGTATTTCAGAATATAGATGTCTTCCCAGGTTGTATTGAACGTGTTTTGAAGTTCACCGTTTTTTACATTCCAGGTACGTATTGTTCCGTCTTCACTCCCTGTAGCAAGTGTGAATCCATCTGGTGAAAATGCAACTACATCTCCTTTATAGGTTCCAGTCTGTTCACTTGTCTGAATATCCCACACAATGGTCTTATCCCGACTTCCACTCGCTAACAATTGGCTATCTGGTGAAAATGCGATATGTATAACGCCATCTGCGTGTCCAGTCAGCATCTGTAGAAATTCCCCAGTCTGAGCGTTCCTTAAAGAGACATTACGGTCCTCTCTACCACAACTTGCGAACAACTCTCCATTTGGTGCATAGACTACATTCGTAACAGCATCAACATGTCCGGCAACTGTTCGCAAGAGTTTTCCAGTGTTCACATCCCAAAAATAGATTAATTCATCGCGTGAACCACTTGCAAGCGTTTGTCCATCAGGACTAAACTTAACCGTATAAACCTCATCCTTATGTTCATTGAGTACTAACTTACATTCTCCAGTAGCAACATCCCATAGCCTAATAGAAGTATCATCACTACCACTGGCAAGTGTTTTACCATCAGGACTAAAGTCAACAGATTTCAGAAAACCTGTATGACCAGTGAGTAGATTTAACTCTTTTCCAGTATTGACATCATAAATCCATATACCGATTGTACTCGCTACTGCAAACACAGTACCATCTGGAGAATAATCAAAATCATAGACCCAACCTTTACCGAGACGGGTAATTGCACCGTCTGGCAGATAGCGTTCTTTATGTTGTTCCAGAGAATGCTCTTTAATTTCCATTGTAAGTATTCCTTATCTGCGGAGACAGGTGCGATTAGGAAATCGCACCTACCGCTGTGAATCGTGTTAATCTGGATTATTAAGGTTATCGGTTTGCTACAGTGTTCTGTATGTCCCACATCAGAACAGTACAGTCATTACTGACACTTGCCAATGTTTTACCATCAGGCGAAAACACAACTGCATTTATACGACCCGTGTGTCCTGTATAAGTGTAGAGACTTTCACCTGTCTTAGCATCCAATACGTGAACCGCATGGTCATAATAGGTGCTACAGACCAATAAACTACCATCAGGAGAATAATTCAAAGAGGTTACTTGTCCTGTTACTTCAATTGGCGGCAGAATCAATTCACCTATATTATAGTGCCATAAGAGAATAGTTCCGTCAGTACTTCCGCTTACAAGCGTTTTACCATCAGGTGAAAAGGCGATTGCGTTGACACTATCTTCATGTCCTGCAAGCGTTCTTAGATGTTTAAGTGACTGGATTTCCCATAGTTGAATTGTCTTGTCTTGACCACAACTCACAAGCGTTTTTCCATCAGGTGAAAAGGCAACTGCATTAACCCAATCGGTATGTTCGGTAAAGGCTGCCAAACGTTCACCAATCAGATATAATTCGCCTCTACGAATATCCCACAGGCAAACTGAATTGTCCCGATCACTTCCGTTCTTAAGTTCGGGTCTTCGTCTTTTTTGACCTCCTCCCGTAGCAAGCAAACGACCATCAGGAGAAAAGTCAACAGCATAGATATTATCTTTGTGTCCCACAAAGCTTCCAAGAAACCTTCCCGTTTGTGCATCCCAAATTCGCGCTTTCTTAGAACTGCCAGCTGTTGCTATAAGGTTTTTATCTTGAGAATACGAAACTGAATAGACATCACAACGAGGTTCAGGAATTGTTTTATCAAGTTCACCTGTTTGCCAATTCCATATTTGGAGCTCAGATTTTGTTCCAATTGTGACAGTTGAACTATCGGTAGAAAAAGCAGCAGTGTGTATCCGCTTAGACGGGTGTCCTGGGATTGTTTGAATGCGTTTACCTGTGGTAACATCCCAGATATTGACTGAACCGTTATCGTTTCCAGCTGCAACTGTCTTTCCATCAGGAGCATAAGCTAATGAATTATAATCTTTTCCATGTGCAAAATTTTTCATAAGTTGCATCGGACTAACCTGCCATAAACTGAGATAGTTCCAGGCGTCTGCAGCAACGAGATGACTTCCATCGGTTGAAAACTCTACATAATCAAATTGTCCCTCCGACTCTGTATCAATAGAAAGTTGTTCCGTTGTTTCAATGTTCCAAAATTGGAGTGGAGAATCTCCTGCACATGCTAACGTTTTGCCATCCGGTGAGAGTGATGCAACTGTATAGTTTTCATCGTTTAGAAGAACATCTTTGATACTTTCACCTGATTGTACATCCCAATATTCAATATAGAATTCGTTATCGCCCCAGTCACCGATAGTTTTGAGGACTTTTTCATCTGGAGAGAATACAAGAGCGAAGATAGTTGAAGCATCAGATTGGATGGTGTGTTTTACTTCTCCTGATGTCAAATCCCAAATAAAGACCTTACTGTTGAAACTTGCAAGCATCTTTCCAGAAGGACTAAAACCTAACATTTCGACATAGCTTTTGTGCCCCTTTAAGGTTGCTTTATGTTTTCCTGAGTTCGTTTCCCACAGTATGATAGTTCCGTTTTCACCTCCTGTGGCGAGAGTTTCTCCATCAGGACTAAATACCATTGACTTCACGGGACTTGTATGACCTATAAGAAGATCGAGTGCGTCTCCAGTTTTGACATCATAGACCCAAATACCGATGGATGTTGCGACAGCTATACGTTTGCTATTAGGAAAGTATTTCAGTTGATGTATTTCACCTTTTCCAATACGAGATTTCGCACCGGCGGGTAGACTTAATTGAAAATGTTCTTGTGAAAATGTAGTTGTTGAGAATGAAACGAATAGATATAAGGTAGCAATTAATGGTAAAAAAGTCAGTATAAGGTTCAATATTTTCATACGATTCAAACTCCTTTAAACTTTTGTTTATTGTAGAATATGGAACATTTTGATAGTCGGGAATCGGAGTTCCCTCCTACAGAATGCATGTATAATTGTCTATTTAGGCACATCCCATAGCAATACTGTACTGTCCCATCCAGCTGTTGCGAGGGTATTACCATCAGGTGAGTACGACAAAAACCAAATTCCCTGTATATGTCCAGAAAAAGTTTCCATTAAATGTCCAGTTGTCGTATCCCAAAAACGAATTTTTCCATCCTCATGTTTGCTAACAAATGTCTGTCCATCAGGAGCATATTTCAAATGGTGTGCTTTTGGTAGAGAACTGATTGATTTCTGTGGCTCATCCTCGCCAAAATTCCAAAAGTTGATGGATCCAATATTTCCATCACCACCAATACCTAAGAACGTTTTCCAATCTGGTGAGACGACGACTTCATAAGCGCTGAGTTCCTGTATTGTTTCTCCAGAAGTGATATCCCATAAACATGCTCCAGAATCACTTGAACTCATAAGCATTTTTCCATCTGGAGAGAACGTTAAATCTCTGATGATATCACCGTTCCAGTCAAATTCTCTTAATTTCTTACCTGTATTCACATCCCAAAAGAAGATACACCCATTGCTATTACCTGCTGCAAGTATCTTTCCATCAGGACTGAAAACTACCGCCTCAAAACCCTCTTTACGTCCTGTAAAAACTCGTTTATGCTCAAACGTGTTTGTGTCCAAAAGGAAGACTGTATTATAATCTTTTGGTCCACCAGTACAAGCAAGTGTTTCACCATCTGGTGAATATGCGACACTATTGATACTGACTCCTTCAGGATTGAAATAGGTTTTTGTCAGGTTCCCGGTATGTGTATCCCAAAAGCGAATGCTAGGACCGGTGCTCACCGTAACAATTTTGCTCCCATCTGGTGAATAGGTCATATCCCGAAACATTTGTGTATAACCGTTCAGTGTTCGGATGGATGTATCGGTAGCTAAATCCCAAAACCTAATTTTGCCATCATCACCTGTATATACCAGCGTATCTCCATCGGGAGAAATCGTTATATGATTAGTCGTATCTGGTGGGTTGATTAACAGTGGTGTTTTTTCTTGATTTTTCAGGGTATTTTATGATATAA
>VXOP01000189.1 GCA_009839975.1 Candidatus Poribacteria bacterium | reverse complement strand
TGTCTTCACTGGCACTGACGATTGTTTTTCCATCCGGACTAAACGCCACGCTATTTACCCAACCCGTATGCCCCGATAATGTGTGGATATGCTCGCTTGTGTCCACATCCCACAGACGAAGGGTGCTGTCTTCACTGGCACTGACGATTGTTTTTCCATCCGGACTAAACATCACGCTATTTACCTCACCTGTATGTCCCGTATATAGGTCAAGTTCTTCACCTGTCTGTGTCTTATAGATCCAAATACCGATTGTGCTGGCAACCGCAAACTTTGTACCATCAGGAGAGTAGGTTATTTCCTTAATTCCACCCTTACCGAACCGTGCTTTTGCCTTTTCAGGTAATTCCCACTTTGTGTAATCTTCCACTATTTCGTCTCCCTGTGACCCTGCCTCTGCTGCAGACACATCATCAGTTTGCTGTTCAGTCTTGTTACGTTTATCACGTACATTGGCATTTCCAAGCTGCGTTCGCACATCTGGATCAATTTCCAATTTCGCCACTATCGGTGCATCAACGATCTCAACCGCCATCTCTGCAGTAGCATCGAAACTATAGGGTTTCTGAAAACGTGTCAAGAAATTGCTATTGCCAAAACCGAGAATAAGCAACACCACTGCTAATGTGGACGCAGCAACTGTCCACGGCGCGAAAGGTTTATTACTTGTCGGTGTAGTGGGTTTGACACGTGAAATTTCACGCATGACATTTTCAGTAAGATGTGGTGTGATTTGAAAATGGTCTAATGCTTCTCTTATCATCGATTCCTCTTTTTGTAAACGCTGCTGTGCGCGACGTAGACGACTCTTAACAGTATTTGCTGATACACCTAAAAAAGCCCCTATCTCTGTACACGACATCTCTCCGAAGTAATGTAATGTCATCACAGTGCGTTCGCTTTCTCCCAGTTTCGCAAGTAGTTTTTTGACAAGTTCGCGTTGTTCCTGTCCAGATACGCGTTCATTTTCTTCCACAACAAATTCGGAGTATGCCTCTTTTTCTAATTGTTCCGTGTCTGTCTGATCAAGGTCCTCTAATGACTGTGTACATATACGTTTTTTACGGTGCCATGAGGTGCATCGGTTCGCTGCTATAACATAAAGCCAGCTTGCGAAACGTTGGGGTTCTTTGAGGGTTGTCAATCGTTTGTATGCGTTCAGGAAAGTATCCTGCGTAATCTCTTCCGCGATGTGAAAATCTCCGATTTTCCGCCACACAAGTGCGTGAACCTGCTTCTGATATTTTCTTACCAGCGCGGAAAAAGCATCATCATCACCTGAGAGGACGCGTTGAATAAGCGCAACATCGTTGTTTTTCATTTTGGGTCCTTGGGAAAAATGGTTACATCACTCTGTCTTTATAAATTGTGACGCTACTTAGTGATGCAACGGGTGCATAATTCTGCAAATATAGGAGTGTTTAGACAAAAGAGTTAAAGATTTATTGGTAAATATGAATCTAAAGGGAATTATAGTGGACATTCTCAGAGTATTATCCATTAGCTGATTATGATTCCTCTGTTAGTAGATTATACCATAAATCTGGTTTATAGGAGGGATTTTCGGGGTGTGTAAAGTTTTGGTTACTTGTCTGAACCACGATTATCAGGATTAGAACGTGTGAACAATACAAGTTCAAGCACCAGCGGTGCGAAAGGTGTATAGAACGTGTGAACAGCAGAAAACCAAGCACCAGCGGTGCGAAAGGTATATAGAATGTGTATGTTTAATTTCGTAGCATGATATACCTTTCGCCCCTCTGGGGCTTACTCTATGGTAATATCAACGTTTTCTATACATCTTTCGCCCCTCTGGGGCTTGGTATTTTTACAAGAACCTTACTCATGTGTTACAGAAATATGACGCTGTTTGATTTGCGGAGAGGGTAATGTTGGTTGAAGTGTTTTAGGCACAATCAAGATGAATGTGCTACAGAAATATGACGCTGTTTGATTTGCGGAAAGGGTTAATGATAGTGAAAGGGGGTTTAGTTAAAATCAGAAGACAACAATACTTCTACATGCCAGATGGATTCTAGTGACAAAAACTTTACCCACCCGATTATCGAAAAAAATTAGATTGTGATGGGAGATGCTGATGCCATCTTCGGGTCTAATTCCTTTGCTTTGGCAAAGTCTGCTTCTGCTGCTTCATGCTGTTCGAGTGCTTGTTTTGCTTTACCACGATTGTAGTAAGCCTTTGCACATTTTGGACTTAGTTTGATAGACATATCGTAATCTTCAATCGCGCCGTCATAATCCTCAAGTGCAGCTTTTGCGGTACCACGATTGTGATGGATAGCAGTGCGACAAGCGTCACATTCCATTTCTGACTGGATTGCTGCATCGCTATCTGATACGATATTTTGATATAAGATTAGTGCTTCTTCAGTATTCCCCTGTTGACTTTTAAGGTGTGCTAACTGATGCTTCGCCTGTCCGATGTGATTATAGATGTATAGCCCTTTTAATTTGCGGTTGATTGCTTCACTATAGTCGTTTATCGTTCCGCGATATAATTTTTGTGCTTCTTTCAAGTTTTTGTGTTGTGATTCAAACTCTCCGAAAATGTATTTTGCTTTTCCCCTGTGGTAATAGGACATTGCCCGTTTCGGTTTTTGCTTGATAACATCGGAAAGATTGGTTATTGCCTCTTTATACGATCTTCTTGCTGCATACAAATACTTCCGCTTCTCTTCAATGGGTTTATGGTTGATAACTTCAGTAAAGTCATCAATTATCGCTTGATATATATTTAATACATCTGATATTTTTCCTTTTGCGATTCTCATTTTGCAAAGACGGAATCTAACCTGTGCTTGAACTTCAAACCAAGTGCCTTCTCCAACTAACTTTCTTAGAAGACGTTGAAAACCTGAAACTAAAGAGCATCTGATAAATCGTATATGCCAAGAAAAAAACAACCCGATACGTGATAAACTAAATCGTTCTCGCCTGAGTTTATGAGCTGAGAGTGTATTGAGAAAGTATTCGTCTCGTTTCTCTAAGGAGAACATCACTGAGGCTCTGTTTATGTAAACATCCGCCAAATCTGGATTGAGTCTAATGGCATCATCATACTGTGCGATTGCCTCCTTAATGTCTCCGTGTTGACGACTTAGATACGCGTCATAAGATTTTACATAAGCTTGAATGCGTGGACGTTTCTGCCAGGTATCAAGTGATTCCATTTCATTTGTTTCGTCCAGTAAGCTTTTGAGCAAGTTTGAGGCAATGCTTGTACCCTTAATGGATTCACCATCATCAACTGGTGGTCCTCCAGAACAGATAATAGCGATAACTTCACCTTTTGTATTCAACAAAGGACTGCCACTATACCCCTGAGCATCAGTAATATTTAACTCTTCAACGATATGTTTACCACTGTTTCGAATGCTATCAACAGTGCCTTCCACGCGGTTTGTTTTATTCTTGCGATTTCCTAAAAGACAGACCTGCTCACCCTTGCGAACTTTTTTACTATTGCCGAGGGGAAACGGAGTGCCTTCCTCTGCAACCTTTAGAACAGCGAGGTCGTTTATGTCATCAAAGGCGATAATACCTTCAACGGTATAGGTTGTTTCTGTTTCAACGCACTTTGCCATGATTTTTTCAGCCCCAGCAAGGACATGTACGTTGGTTACGATTTTGTCTGGCTCAATGAAAAACCCATTGCCTAAAGCATCAGATTTGTCCTCCTTATATTTCTTTTTCAAGAGAACTGTTGTGCCAGTGATTACTTCTGTGTTCTGCGGGGAAATATCATCTCTTTCTTGGTCCATTAGTGTTTTACTCCTTGCTGATTATCAAACATGGAGGTTAAAGATTCGTTTCTACCAGAAGACTGACCTTAGTATATGCTATCATGATCACTTTTCAAGTTCCCACAATAACACTGTACCATCACTACTACCACTTGCAAGCGTCTTGCTATCAGGGCTGAATGCGAGACTGTTTACTGGATACGTATGTGCTTTCAACTCGATAATGAAAGAACCGGTACGGACATCCCATAGACTCACAGTTCTGTCCCAACCACCACTCGCTAACATCTTTCCATTTGGACTGAACGCAACACAAGAGTTGTCTCTACCTTCCATACTTACTGTCCGAACAGATTCACTTGTTTGCGGATTCCAAAGACGTACTGTTCTATCACTCGACGCACTCGCTAATAATGAACCATCTGCACTATACGCAACCGTATGAACATACTGGGTATGACCCTCCAAACGAGTGACGATTTTATTAGTGTTCGTATCCAAAAGCAGTACAGTGTTATCATCATCCCCACACGCTAATTGAGAACCATCTGGACTAAACGCTACGCAAAAAACCATGCCCTTCGTGTCCACAGTAAGAATTTGATGTTGACCTGTCTGCACGTCCCATAGATACATGGAAACGTCGTCAATTGCACTCAGTAGTTTCTTTCCATCTGGACTGAAGGTAAGGTCTGTGATCCAAAATTGATTCTCATTTAGTATTCTCAGAGATTTACCTGTTTGTGTATTCCACAAGCGGATAGTATCGCTATGATCAACACTTGCGAGGGTTTTTCCATCGGGACTATAGACAACTTTTGCGACATGCTCTGTATGCCCTTTCAGTACCCGGATAGATTCACCTGTTTGTGCGTCCCATAAGTGAACAGTGTTATCCCTGCTCCCACTCGCCAAAAACGTGCCATCCGGACTGAACGAGACACTATTAACACCATTTGTATGTCCAGTTATTGTTCGCAGCTGCATACCGGTGTTTGTTTCCCATAAACGCAGGGTGCCATCCCGGCTACTTGTCTGCAGTGTTTTGCCATCTGGACTGAACGCTATGCTCAACACAAAAGACGCGTGTCCTTTCAATGTGCGGATGTATGCTCCTGTCTCCGCATCCCACAGTCGCGCGGTATCGTCCCAACTTGCGGTTGCCAGCATTTTTCCATCCGGACTATAGACAACGATATCAACAAAGTCCGTGTGATCTTCTATCGTGTAGCGTTCTTCACCTGTCTGCACGTTCCACGTTCGTATGGTGGTATCATCACCGGCAGTCGCTATTGATTTACCATCCGGACTGAACGTTACGTACTTTATTTTTTCTGTATGTCCGATGAATGTCCGCAGCAATTCACCCGTTTGCACATGCCATAACCGCGTAGTTGTGTCTTTACTGCAACTCGCCAGTGATGTACCGTCCGGACTAAACGCAACGCTTATGACACCAGATAAATGTCCATCCATTGTCCGTAGGTGTGCGCCTGTCTGTATATCCCACAGACGGATGGTACTATCATAACTGCCACTTGCTAAAAGTGTTCCGTCCGGACTGAATGCTATGCCTTCGACTCCGGCTGTATGTCCCGTCATTGTCCGTAGTTCTGTACCTGTGCGCGCGTCCCACAAACGAATAGTCTTGTCAGCACTTCCGCTTGCCAACAATGACCCGTCCGGACTGAACACCGACATCAAAGCAAAATCCGTATGTCCTGTGAGAAATCGGAGCGGTTTATCTGTGTGTGCGTCATAAATCCAAATGCCGTTGCTACACGAGACCGCCAAATACTCTCCATCAGGGGAATAGGTTATATTTCCTCTTATGCCACCTTTACCCAACCGTGCTTTTGCCCCTTCCGGTAGACCCCATCGGGTATAATCTTGAGCAAAGGTGTTTTGGATAGAAACACCTATTACTAAAATCAAAACAGCTATTCTATGCATGTGCGCGTTATCCTGTGCTTGAGGATTGTTTGATCTATATTATACCATGAGATCAACTATTATACACATCCTTCATTACGCTTCTCTGCACAACAATGATCTTGATTATGGTTGTAGCACATTCATCTTGATTGTGCTTCTTTGGACAACAACCATCTTTCAATGCACCTCCCTGCTCAACATTTAGCGTTATCAAACTGTAGCACATTCATCTTGATTGTGCAACGCAGCCCGTCACCCCACGCGATAATGTCCCTGCTCAGCATTTAGCGTTATCAAACTGTAGACGATTTTTGTTGAGCGGTGAGGGTAATGATGGAAAAATGTTTTAGAAAGAAGCACAATCAAGATGAATGTGCT
>VXOP01000425.1 GCA_009839975.1 Candidatus Poribacteria bacterium | reverse complement strand
GTCCTTATATCCGCCAGAAAGATATAATTCACGTTCGGGGTATGCACTTGTTTTTTGGTATGCTTGTAACGCTTCGTCAAATCTTTGTAGTTTCTCATATATTTCTGCGATCTGGAAAGTGGCCATCATCGCTTCAAGGGTATTTGGATGATGTTTAATCACAGCGTTAAATGCTTGAAGTGCAGTATTTGGTTTTGCCAGTATGTCAGCAGATATGATGCCGATGCGATACCGTGCTTCCGCAGCGTAAACGGATCGCGGATTGTCTTTGATAACAGTATTGTATGCGTCCACTGCTTTTGCGTAATCGTGCAACTCTCGTTCATATATCGTAGCGATTTGTAGTTGTGTACTCGTCTTTTTAGCAGTATCAAAGTTCGTTTCATTCATTCTAATCTGTAAGTTCTGAATTGCTGCATGATATTCTAATGAGCGAATTCGGGATGAAATGCGTTTGGCATATTCTGAATTTGGTGCAATGACTATTAGATTTCGTGCATAAGAGAGTGCATTTAGATATTGATTGTTTTTGATTGCTTTTTCGATTTTTTCATATTCGTGCTTTGGAATTATCTTTGTTAATGTATTGATCCTTGTCTGTATTAATTCACTCACTTGAACGACAGTCTTATCATACATCTCAATTTGTCCGAGGTCCACGGGATCAAGTGATGGCAGGTAGACTTTTAGGAATACTTGAAACGCTCTGCGTGCATCCGAATAATTCTGCAGTTTCTCATGGCATACACCAGACCAATAGAATACTGCATGGGTAATCCAAAAGTTTGGATATTTTTCTTTTATAGTGTCGTAAACCGTGAGTGCTTGTTTAAATTCTTCGTCCTGTCGATGGATACTTGCTATATGGAAAAGTGCCTCAGCAGCAAAGTTACTTGTAGGATAAGTATCTGCTACTTTTTTGTAAGCATCAACAGCCAATTCTGTTTGATGTAGCACTGTGTGTCGTATATGTGCTATTCTCCACTGTGCTTCTGGTGCCATCTTGTGGGTTGGATGATTCTTCATGAGGGTTTCATAAGTTTCAATTGCTGTTTCGGGTTGATTGAGTTGCGATTGTGATCTGTAGAGTTCTGCAATCTGAAATTGTGCGACTGCTTCAAGGGATGTTCCCTTATACTCCCGCACGATTTCTCTCTGGATCTTTAGATCTTGCAAACCCTTCTGAATGTCTCGTATCTTCTGAGAACTGATTTTGTGTACAAAGTTGGTTTCGTCTGTCATCTGGACCAGTGAATCAAGGTTCTGTATTGCTTTTTCATAATCCCCCATCCTTGTATACACATCTCCGATTTTGATATATGCCAGATATATCTCAGCGATTGGCAATCCATCGTTCTGCATCTTAAGGATATTTTTGTAAGCATTAAGTGCCTTCTGGTATTGTTGGGTATAATTGTAATATATCTCTCCGAGTTGATAATAGCACGAACTGCGCGTTTCAACTCCTTTTGCCACCTGTAAGAGTTTCTCTAATTCAGATGCAGCTTCTGAATAGTTTTTCTGTTGAACCAAGGTGGTAATTTTCTCCTGTTGTGCAGCTGCTTGAAACAGACTAGAGAACAACAGTAGAATTACACATGAAGTCCAAAGAAAGCAATTTCTGATGTAACTATATTTTTTCACGGAGATACCTTTTGGTTAATCACTGTTTTAAGATTCTGATAATTACAGTTTTGAATTGACACCTTTTAGGTGTTCATTTGCTAATACTGCCCAATCGGTGCCTTTTGCCTGATCTTTGACACGATTGAGTTGACTCACAGTATTCCATTCATCAGATGGTCGTAGATGCTTATTTCGAATGACGTCCTCCATGCTTCGTTGTATACCCTGATGGTGGTACTGTTCAATTCGGGCATCAACTGATTCTGTCGTTTCGTTGTCAAACGGATTCCCGATGAGAAGTGTTATAGCGATAGCAACTACAGCAAGTAGACCGACGACTGCTGGCTTCTGTATCTGTAGAATCAATCCGAGTCTTGCGATGAAATCCGTAAATCGTGAATGAACCGACGGTTTCTGAATTGGTTCTTCAGCCAGACGTCTGTATAACTTTGATTCAAGGTTTGTGGGGACAATAGCTTGAGGGGCAATTTCTGCTTCTGCACTGTCTACCAATTGAAGCACATGTTTTAGAACGTTTACGTGACGAATGCAATGATTGCATGTTGTCAAATGATATCTGAATTCGGCTGCTTCTGTATGATCTAACTCACCGATGACATAATCTATAACGTGTGCTTCAGAAATTTTACATTTGGGCATGAATTTACCTCCTATATATCATGGCTATATTTCTTGGTTATATCTCATTGTTTTCCCATAAGGGTTGAAGTATGGTTTGTAATTTTTTGATTGCGCGATGTAGATGTATTTTGACAGTTCCTTCTGCCATTCCGAGTGTCTCTGCGACCTCCTTAATCTGTAATCCCTCATACCGTGTTAGCATGAAGACTTCCTTCTGTTTTGCAGAGAGTTTATCCACTGCGGCACGTATGATTTCTCCACGTTCTTGATCTTCGAGCTGTTTTTCTGGGTTACTTGAGATGTCATTTGCGACTAATCTTTTCTCAATAACGTTTTCATCTTCATATATAAAGACGGGATGTCTTGATTTGGACCGGTGATAATCTATTGATAGATTTGAAGCGATTGTGTATAACCATGTAGAGAATTTTGCTTTTGGTTCCCATGAACCTAATGCACGATACGCTTTGAAAAAGACTTCAAGCGTCAATTCTTCGGCATCTTCATAATTCCTGACAGAACGTAGGAGATAACTGAATATTCTGCGTTCATATCGTTTCATTAACTCGTCAAAAGCCTTCTGAATACCGGATTTGAACTGCGTTACCAGCATTTCATCGTCAATCATCTTGTCCATATTATTTTCCAAACTTTCGTTCAGTATTGAACAACTTATCATTTTTAACGTGTATAGTATTTAATATGTTTACAGAAATAGTAAAATATCAGGTAAAAATCGTGTTTCGTTTATGAACTGCTATTATGTTCATTTAAATGATTGTCTGATTTATCTTGATTTTTAATTTTAGTAGATTTTTGACTTAAAATGAATTAAAATGAGTGTATAACCAAATCGGAGGTATGTATAGGTGGAAAACGTCAAATCAACCAATAAGAATGGACCGTTATTGATTGCAGCATCAGAAACAGCAGAACGTATGGCTACAGCAGCATCTAATTTTCTGGATATTCTATCCCCTGAACTAAGAGAGAAAGCATGTCAGTCATTTGATGGAGAAGAAAGGTTTCGTTGGCATTACATTCCAATTGAAATGTGGGAACGAAAAGGTGTATCACTCAAAGAGCTTAACAATAATCAGCAGGAACATGCGTTTAGACTTATGGCAAGTGGATTAAGTGATAAAGGATATGAAAAAGCGCGTGCCATAATTGATTTAGAGACTATACTTGGAGAGATAGAAAAAAAGGATGGTGAAGGGAGACTTGATCGGAACCCGGAATACTACTTTTTTACTGTCTTCGGTGATCCAACAGGTAATGGCGCGTGGGGTTGGCGTGCTGAAGGACATCATGTCTCATTAAACTTTACCGTGGTAAATAGAGAACTAATTTCTCCCAATCCTTTTTTCTTTGGCTCAAATCCTGCGGAGGTACGTGTTGGAGAAAAGAAAGGATTACGGGTCCTCTTTGCTGAAGAAGACTTGGCAAGACAACTCTTAGCAAGTTTCACACCCTACCAAAAAACACACGCAGTAATAAATCCAGAAGCACCCCCTGATATTCTGACACGCAATGCACCTAAAGTTGAGTTTGATTCAGTTGAAGGATTAGCACTTGAAACAATGCAGACATATCAGCGGGAACTGCTCATACAGTTAATTCATGAATATATTGATAGATTACCAGATGAGGTTGCACAGATTGAACGTCGCAAACTCCGTGAGAGTAGTCTAAACGATATTCACTTTGCGTGGGCAGGTGGTGAAGAACGAGGTATGCCGCATTACTATAGACTGCATAGCCCATTCTTCTTTGTTGAATATGATAATACGCAGAACAGTGCGAATCACATTCATTCGGTATGGCGACATATTGAGGATGATTTTGGGGCTGATCTGCTTCGCTTGCATTATCACAAGACTGACCATCATGATCATTAATTGCATATAAAAGAAATAACCTCCATCTCTGGAGGTTATTTCTTTTTTACAGAATTAAACTAAACTGATCTACCGAGAAGACTTCACATTTCCCCAAGTAGTCGTTAATTTTCCATTAGGTTCAACAGGTGTAACAGCAGTGTCGCTAAGGACGACGAGGCCAGTCTTTTCGGAGTTCTTCCCGAAGACGACAGCATGCGGATACCATCCACTCCAGCCTTTCTGTCCATTTTGACCTGCTCCTAAGTCACCATCGTTGACGCAGATTCCCAATCCAAATTCGATTCCGGCGGTGAAAGAACCAGTAAGTCCAACTTTATCAGTTGTGACGCGGAATTCATAATAGGTTTTATTTGCCCCATCATCTCTGGTGACAGCAAAATCTTCCCCTGCAGTGAGACCGGGTAGATTGTTTGTACGTTCATTGCCCAAGAGCAAATCCCCATTATCCCTTAATCCTGCATTGTAAAGGAATAAGGGTAAGTTAGCGGTCCTATCTCCACTTGGTTCAATTGCAATCTGTGCACCGTCTCCGTTCCAAGCTTGTCCAGCAGCATGCTCATGTTCATCATCTGTGATTTCAAGGGCAAGATATACTGCCTCAGCATTCCATACAATCATGAAACAGGTAGTGTGATCGTCAGCACCACTCCAGGTTCCACCACCGTATTCCTGAAATGTACCAATGTTCTCAAATGGGATTCCACAGAACGGTTCACCGTCTGTTCCGGTAACTGAATTCATTACATCAACCCATTCGTCAAGTTTTCCATCAATTGTCACGTCAACACCTGTTGGTGCGTTGTAGACATCATGTGTATCGCTTCGCCACTGTGCGTCAGCAAAATCAATTGTAAAAATCATAACAGCTGCTATAAATACAGCAATAGTCAAAACATGTTTTTTCATTTAAATTACCTCTTATATATAATCCATTTCTTAGAATGGATTGAATAAAATTGTAAAGCTAAATCGTGTTGATTAGTTATAGTAGCACTTCATGTGCTGAAACAGCCGGTGCAGTGGTTTTATACCACTACACCAACAATTTCGTTTTCAGAGAATGTTATCTTTTTAACTTTCCCCAAGTCGTTGTTAACTTGCCACTTGGTTCCACTGCAAGGACATCGCCTGTGAGTACGACTAAGCCCATTTTCTCAGTATTCTTACCGTGGACAATTGAGTGTGCATACCATCCACTCCATCCTTTTTGACCATCTTGGCCGGCAGCTAGGTCCCCATCGTTCACACAGACATCCAATCCAATTTCATCACCTTCACTGAATTTATCACCTTTTATTTGCAGATTCTCTGCTGTGAATCTAAATTCGTAGTATGTTTTTTTTGCGCTTTCGTCTCTAACAATTGCCAGATCCGTCTCAATGTCAAGACCAGGACTTCCGTGAACTCTCTCATTCAGATGTGCGGGAATGATGTTTTTCGCACTCTGATCTACTGCCCCATTGTATAGGTATATGTTTGTCCCAGCTTTACGTTCTCCTGTTGGATCAAATGAGATCTGCGCGCCATCGCCACTCCATGCATTGCCTCCACCGTTTTGATGTTCATCATCCGTGACACTCAGTGCAAGGTATATTGCTTCTGAATCCCAGACTATCATAAAACATGTTGTATGGTCATCAGGACCATCCCACTTGCCGCCGCCATGTTCTTCAAATGCTCGTTCGTTTCCATCAGCGTTTTGAAATTCCACACCACAGAAAGGTTCACCATTTGTACCTTTTACTGCATCCAGAACACCGTCCCACTCATCAAGATTTCCATCAATTTCTATTTCAAGACCTGTTAGAGCATTATAAACATCATGAGTTTTGCTTCGCCATTGTGCATCTGCTGTTAGACAAATGAGTAATAGCATTAATGGAACTACAATTAAAAACCTTTTCATCTT
>VXOP01000091.1 GCA_009839975.1 Candidatus Poribacteria bacterium | reverse complement strand
CTTCATTGAAAGTTTCCGCGTAGGATCCGGTGCGATACGGATTAGGATCCGGTGCGATACGGATATCGCACCTACCGGCCTGGGGGTAATCAAATTACCTGATTATTTATTTAATCTTCATCTAATCGCACCTACCGGCCTGGGAACATCGCTAAATTTACGCTATGGATTATAGGGATAGAGAATCAGATACTATGGATAAAACCAGTAAACAGTGTTATAATACACAATGTTTTTCCATACCCCATATATTTTGAGGAGTCATATATGCTAAAAAACCTATTTAAAGGTAACAAAGACAAAACTGTTCCTGAAGAAACAGAGCAAAATGAAAACTGGTTTGATCGTCTCAAATCTAGTTTAGCGAAGACCCGCACTCGATTTATCTCTCAACTTTCAACACTCTTACGGGTCGGCAGAAAAATAGATGAAGAACTGATGGAAGAGATTGAGGAGATACTCATACAAGCAGATGTCGGTGTTGAAACGACACTCAGACTGATGGACAGTGTCAGGGAAACAGTCAAAGAAAAAGGTTTAGGTGATTCATCTGAACTTGAGGCAGTCATCAAGACAGAGATCATTAACCTACTCGGTGAAGACGAACCGTTGCAGCTTACTGGTGAACCTCCCTATACGATATTAATTCTCGGTGTGAACGGTGCTGGTAAAACGACGACCATCGGGAAACTCGCCAGTAGATACAAAGCGGCGGGGAAAAAGGTACTCGTCGCTGCGGGTGATACGTTCCGTGCCGCGGCGGAGGACCAACTGGCTATCTGGTGTGAACGTGCTGGTGCGGAACTGATACGCGGTGGTGAAAAAGCAGACCCTGCCTCTGTCGTTTATGATGCAGTGCATGCAGCAACACATCGTGAAGCGGATGTGTTGATTGTAGATACAGCGGGAAGGCTTCACACCAAAAAGCCGCTGATGGATGAGTTGTCAAAAATCGGCCGGGTGATGGGACAAGCACACGCAGCTGCACCGCACGAGGTGCTGCTTGTGATTGATGGCACAGTAGGACAAAATGCGTTGATGCAGGCGAAAATATTTAACGAGGCAGTTCCCATCACAGGTGTCGCCGTCACGAAATTGGATGGAACAGCAAAAGGCGGGATTGTTATTGCTGTCAAAGCAGAGCTCGGTGCACCTGTAAAACTGATCGGCATCGGAGAAAAACTTGATGATCTGCGCGATTTTTCAGGAGAAGATTTCGTCAATGCTCTCTTTGCAACGGAAGAAACAACGTAGTGCTTAGTCAAGTGTTATTTGATGGCATTAAGAAGTCGGGAATCGGAGTTCCCTCCTACAAAGAGGTCTGTTCTGTAGGAGCGATCTCCGAATCGCGACATTTACCCTTCAAAATAGACTTGATAGAACAGTAGTATATTATTCTTCCTCATCTGGTAATTTCAATTCATCCTCAGTCAACTCGAAATCGAATACATCCTCCTCTTCTTCCGAGGTATCTGTTTCTTCAGGAGAGGGAATCTGTTGGACCTCTTGTGAAGGTTGTTCAACTTCCTGTGTTTCTCGTTTGGGTGATGCAGCACCGAGGATAGTCAGACCAACGATAGCAACGACGCACAGACTTGTCACCGTCATAGCGATAGGTCGTTTCCAAAGCACCTTGCGTTCGCCTCTATCCAAGAACGGGAGGAACAGCAGGAGCAACATACCGACAGTCGGAATCACAAATGTGCCGAGAATCTCAAAGGGCCCTTTAAAATACTTGAGCAGTTGAAACAGGAACAGGAAATACCATTCAGGACGTGGGTCATAATCCGCATTTGTTGGGTCAGCGACATCTTCCAAGGGTACAGGAGCGAAGAGCGCAGCACATGCCAGTACAACGAAAAGGATTAGCATACCGACAACATCTTCAAAGACTTGATCCGGAAAGAAGGGTTTACCTGAATGCATCTCCTCTGCGGTGTTGTTCGGTTTCCCAGACGATCCGTAATATCTAACAAAGAATAGGTGGATTCCTACAAGCGCGAAAGCCATCCATGGTAGCCAGATCGTATGGAGTGCATAGAAGCGAGAGAGCGTGACTGCGCCGACTTCTGCGCCGCCGCGTAGTATCTTCGCGACCCATTCACCCAATATCGGTGCTTTACCGGATATTTCAACACCGACTTTCGTTGCCCAATACGCTTTCTCGTCCCAAGGTAACAGGTAACCCGTAAACCCGAAACCGAGTGTTACCAATAGCAACAGCACTCCGAATACCCATGTGAGTTCACGTGGTGCCTTGTATGAACCGTACAGTACCACACGTAGCAGATGCAGGAAGACGATGATAACCATTGCACTTGCGCCCCAATGGTGTAATCCTCGCACGAATTTACCAAACGGCACCTCTTCGGAGATATATTTGACGGCATTGTAGGCGTGGTCAGGAGATGGCGTATAGGATAAAGCGAGGAATGCACCTGTCGCTGCTTGAAGTAGCAGTAAGAACATTGCTAAGCTACCGAGTGAGAAAAGCAGATTGATATGTTTCGGCAGCGGTTTGCGTAGATGTGCCATCACGCCATCAAAAGGTAGGCGATCGTTCAGAAATTGTTTCATTTACGCCTCCTTCACGAACAGAAGACCGTTATCTACTTTAACTTCAAGTTTCTGTAACGGTTTTGGGGGTGGTCCCGCAACAACCGCGCCGTCTTTGTCGAATACAGCTCCGTGGCACGGACAGAGAAACGAGTCCTCGCTTTCTTCCCATCGCACCAGGCAACCGAGATGTGAGCACGTCCGTGAAAACACGCTCCACTCACCGTTTCCTAAATCGGTTACGTAGACGGAACGTTTCTTAGTCGCCTTCACCCAACCGTCTTGTGCGGTGAATGCGTAATTGACCTTTCTGAAACGGCTGTTTTTTAGGTTGTCAACAAAACCTAAGTCCACCCATTGTGTTTCCTCCTTTTTCCATGCGGGGGAAATAGCAAACCCAATGAGTGGGATACCGGCAGCTAAACTCATCAATCCACCGATAAAGGCGGTTGCAATCTGAAAAAAAGAACGTCTTCCATTATCTGACATGCATCCTTCTCCTTTCTGTGTAAGGCGAGGTTACCTCACTTGTAATCACGACACGCAATCGGGCGGGGGAACCCCGCCCCTACGAGGAACAGACATATTTAATCAGGCGGGAAACCCGTCCCCACGACACACAATCGGGCGGGGAAACCCCGCCCCTACGAGGAACAGACATATTTAATCAGGCGGGAAACCCGTCCCCACGACACACAATCGGGCGGGGAAACCCCGCCCCTACGAGGAACAGGCATATTTAATCAGGCGGGAAACCCCGTCCCCACGACACACAATCGGGCGGGGAAACCCCGTCCCTACGAGGAACAGGGATGAAAACCGGTGCCTACCTTTTCCGAGTCTGTCCTTCAAACGGTGTCCTGAGATCATACCGTCCTTCTTCTAAAACAGGTAACGTCCCGTCGTTGACCATCAACTCTAAAGGTAGTTCTTTCGTTTCAAGCGGTATCGTGACGACATCTTTGATACGTAGCGATTCATATATCGCCATCATGATTTCAATCGTATATCGTGCCTGTTCTCCTCTCCCGCGATGGGTAGGGATTTTACCTTCAATCCACTCTATGAGTTCCTGAAACTGGTTCTTCGGTTCCGGTGGGGGTGTAATAGTCTGCCACCCTTTAGCGTCGTTATTTTGGATTAGTACTGTTCCGCTATCACCATTACGTATTTGTCCTTCAGTGCCAGCGATTCTCGGCATAGATACACCTGGATCGGGCAGGTCGCCTTCATAGATAGCGCGTGCACCCCCTTCAAAACAGACCAGACCCATACAGAGGTCTTCACAGATTGTGCGGCGTTCCCATCGGTCGGTTGTCCGTGATGTTTGTCCGATTACCCATAAGGTTTCTGGGTCAGACAATAGAAAACGCCATCCATCTATTGCGTGTGTGCCGGTGTTGAGTAGACCCGCGTGTGCTTTTGCACGATGATGTAACGTTGTCGGTGTCCCGATAGCACCCGCAGCAACAAGTCTTTGTATTTCTATGCTCTGTGCGCTGTATCTACGTTGGTGTCCGATGACAAGTTTGACATCGTTTTGGTTACAAGCAGCGATCATATCATCCGCCTGTCCAAGCGAAGCGGACATTGGTTTTTCTCCGAGAATACCTTTGACACCAGCGTTGGCTGCAGCGACTGTTGCTTCTGCGCGTGGTCCTTGCCATGTCGTAATACTGACGATGTCAAGGTCCTCTTTTTTTAACATTTCTTCAACATCAGTATAGGTAGCAGGGATACCGAATTCGTCAGCGACTCGTTTTGCGGATTCTTCATAAACATCCATTGCTGCGACGAGTTGCACGTTCTCTTGCTTTTGCCAAGACCGGGAATGTGATCTGCCCATTCCACCACATCCGATAATTCCGATACGATATGTTGCCATAATACAATCTCCTTTGATTAGATGGACATTGACCTTTATACGTTACTGTAACAACTTCTGGCGTTTTCGTCAACAAATTTCCGTATTCCAATGGTGAAATAGTTTGACAAACTTTTGGAATCATGAAAAACTTAAGGAAGAACAAAAGGAGGAATTAAGATGGCAGACTATGAAGATAAAGGTTCACAGATACGGATCACTAACCTTGAGGCTTACCCGATGGGTGAGAAAGCGTACGTCAAGGTAGAAACTAACATGGATGTCACTGGGTGGGGTGAGATCAATAATATGGAGACAAACGTCACCTGTGAATTGGCACGTTCCTTGTCCACAATGATTATCGGAGAGAACCCGACACGTATTGAACATCTTTGGCAACGACTGTTTCGCGCGCATCGGAATATCCGTGGCGGTGGATTGATGGTGCATACCATCTCCGCGATTGATATGGCATTGTGGGATATTGCAGGAAAACTGTGGGGTGTGCCCGTTTACCGTCTACTGGGTGGTCCTTGTCGGGATAAAATTTGGAAGTATCCGAGTCCAAAGGCAATAAAAATCGGTCCGGGTGGTTCTAAAACTTTCGCTGGTACGCCCGATGAGATCGCTAATATGGTGCAGCGGGTTCGCGATGCACAAGAGAAAGTCGGTCCAGGTGGCGCAGTGATGGTTGATGCACATAGTGGCTTGCCGCCACCTGTGGTTAAACAATTTGCAGGACGTCTCAAATCTGACGATCTGCTTTTCCTTGAAGAGGCATGGGTGCCGGGAAACATAGAGGTTATGCGTAAAATCAGAGAATTTGTGCCTGTTCCGTTAGCGACAGGTGAACGGGACCGGACAATATGGGAGGTGCGTGAAATCCTTGAAGCACAGGTGATTGATATACTTCAACCCGATGTTGGTCATGGTGGCGGTATTACGCAGGTGAAGAAGGTTGCGGCGTTAGCGGAAGCACATTACGTGCCGATAGCACCGCATTGCACGATGTCTTATCTCGGTCTCACAGCAAGTTTCCATCTATCCGCTTCTGTGCCGTTTTTCCTTATTCACGAAGCTTATGAGAGTAACCTACCTGCACACAAGACATGGGAAATGGACGATGAAGGTTACGTCTCACTACCTGAAGGACCAGGTTTGGGTGTTGAAGTAGATGAGGCAAAGGTGATTGAAATCAGCAGTCAGGGGAGAGGATTTGGTTGGCCGAATGCTCGGTTAGCGGACGGTTCTGTTGCTGATTATTAGGGTTATTGAGATGGCAGTAAGGTTATCCCCTTAACAACTCGGTTTTGTATTCATCAACGATTGCACCTAAAACAGATTCAGGGATGTTTTTTAGTTGTGATGTCAGTTCTTCTTCGACGTTGACCATCATGCTGTGGTCATACGTCTCTCTTTCAGCACATGGGTCAAAGGATTCGCCGTGTGCTTCTAATAATAGTGCTAAACGTGCGGGTGTTAATCCTTCAGAGATACCGTGCAGTCCCCATGCAGTGCCGCGGTATCCTTTCTGATATGCGCTGCCGAGGTGTTTCTGTAAGATAGCCTCTCTTTGTGTGCCTTGCGCGTTGCTATTTTCAAGTTCTTCTGCGGCAGCAACTGCAAGCGGGTCCAATTCCACTTGGAAAGCGGTGGAAGCGTCTGCTGTTGCCACAGGATATATTTTAAATG
>VXOP01000341.1 GCA_009839975.1 Candidatus Poribacteria bacterium | reverse complement strand
CCTGAAGCGGAATCTGAAATCGTCGCGGGGTTCCATACCGAATATAGTGGTATGCGTTTTGCACTGTTCTTCATTGCCGAATATGCGAATATGTTTGCAGTCAGTGCCATTGGCGTGACGCTCTTCCTCGGCGGATACGAGGGTATCTTGCCGGGTTACGATTTTCTCGGTGGACTACCCGGATTCGTTCTCAAAACCTTGGGACTCGTCTTCATAATGATGTGGTTGAGATGGACACTGCCACGGCTGCGAGTTGACCAACTGATGAATCTCTGCTGGAAATATTTTATACCGATCTCATTCTTTAACATCTTAGGTACTGGAATTTGGGTGCTGATCTTTGGACCTGACGATATATGGAGTATCGGAATTAGTTGTGCAATTATCTACGTGGGTCTCATCAGTGCTTATGCTATCGCTGGTAGAAATCTCGTGCAGAAACCAACACCACAACCGAGTTGATTTTAAAAGGAACATTGATTATGGATAAATACATACGTAACATATACAAAGGTGTTTATACCGTCCTCGTTGGTATGCGTATCACAATTCGACAGTTCTTTGAACCGAACGTGACACACCAATACCCGTATCAACACGATTTTGAGAAGAAGCAGAACGTCCGAGAAATACCGAAAGGGTATCGCGGTCAGCTCTATAACAGAATCGAGGATTGCATCGGATGCAAAAAGTGTGAGTTGATCTGTCCTGTGGATTGTATAACGATTACAGGCGACAAACTTCCTAAAGGTGAACAACTATGGGACAGCATGAACGTGGTGCATCTCAAGGATGGACGTGAAATCATCGGTATCATTGAAGGTGATGATAAGAAAATAATGTCAGAAGACGCAATGACGCTCACAAATATCACGACCCGATTAGGTCCACAGGAAGTCATTGATCGTTTGGAACCTTCGGAAGATGATAACAGAACACAGACCATCAATGTTGACGAAGTGTCTCGCGTTGTTACCCGCAATCCCGTTGTGTTCTATCTTGACCAGTTTGATATTGATATGTCCATCTGCATGTATTGTGGTCTCTGCACAGAGGTTTGTCCCACGCAATGTCTCGTGATGAAAGACTCTTTGGATGGTATTGAGTACTCAAGTTTTGACCGGACAGACTTAATCTTCAATTTTGACAAGCAGGAGATGTACGAAAAAGACGATGCAGAAGACTCAGATGTTTCTGAAGAGTAAGGGGTACGAGGTTAGTTTTACATGGAAGAATTATCGCTAAAAACATTTATTTTTTACGGATTTGCCCTGATAACAATTGCCTCCGCATTTGCTGTGGTCAGTGTCCGAAATATTGTACATGCAGCGTTTGCGTTAATGGTTACACTTTTCGGTGTTGCTGGTCTTTATGTATTTCTGCAAGCAGACTTCCTCGCAGCAACACAGGTGATCGTATATGTCGGCGGCATACTGGTGCTTATCCTCTTTGGTGTTATGATGACAAGTGGACGATTAGAGATGCGTATCCACATACAACGCGGTCAACTCCTTTTAGGGGGTGGTATTTCGCTGGCACTACTGATGTTGCTTCTGACGGTCATTGCCAATACACCCAAATGGGAAAACCTTACGGATGATGGCTTGACACTTAAACCAACAACGGAACGTATCGGTAAGTTAATTCTGGAAGATAAGTTCTTGCTGCCGTTTGAGGTGGCTTCTGTATTGTTGTTAGTTGCATTAATCGGTGCTGCGCTCATTTCTCGTAAGGAGATTCGGGACTAATTTTTTTGTATCTTTAGGATAACACAATATGACGTTACAACACTACTTGGTTATCAGCGCGATTCTATTCTCGCTCGGTATATTCGCAGTACTAACCCGTAAAAACGCCATCAGCATTCTGATGGGGATTGAACTTATTCTTAATTCTTGTAATCTGAATTTTGTTGCATTTTCTCGCTTTGTTTCAATACCAGTAGACCCAGAAAACATTGATGGTCAGATAATCGCCATCTTTGGCATAGTGCTTGCTGCGGCCGAAGCAGCAGTTTTTCTTGCAATTATTCTCGCAATCTACCGTGAATTCGGTAGCATACGTCCAGATGAAGTGGATACCTTGAAAGGTTAATATCGTAATAGTATGGTCGTTCCCTTAATTAGCATCATTCTACTTTCCCCGCTTGTTGCCTTTGCAATCTTTGCGCTATCAGGTTTGGCAAAACGGAGTTTCCCGCGTCAAGACCTGCTATCTACAGCAGCGATGCTAATTGCCCTTGTGTGCTCCTTCTTTCTCTTACGGGATGTAGTTCCTGATCCAGAACCATTGGCAGTTGATTGGGTATCTATCGGTGAAATCACCATCTCAATGGGTTTCTACCTTGACAGCGTAACTGTGATAATGCTCATCGTTGTCACTCTGGTTAGCAGTCTTGTGCATATCTTTTCAATAGGTTATATGCATGGGGATCCACGGTACCCAAGATTCTTCGCCTATCTTTCGCTCTTCTCTTTCTCAATGCTGTTCTTAGTGGTATCTGATAACCTACTCGGTATCTATATCGGTTGGGAACTTGTTGGTCTCTGCTCCTATCTTCTCATAGGTTTCTGGTTCGAAAAGGACTCCGCTGCGAATGCGTGTAAGAAGGCATTCCTGACAACACGCGTCGGTGACATCGGCATGTTCATCGGCATGATGATGCTGTTTAAAAAGTTTAATACTTTTTCTCTATATGATGGCACTCAAGACGGCATCTTTACGCTCGCAGCAGCACAGTTAACGACAGGAGATATGGTTTGGCTTTCAATAGCTGGTATTCTCATCTTTTGCGGTGCAATTGGTAAATCCGCACAAGTACCGTTACATACGTGGCTACCAGATGCTATGGAAGGTCCTACACCTGTCAGTGCGTTAATCCACGCAGCGACGATGGTTGCTGCTGGGGTGTATCTCACTGCTCGGATGTTCCCGATTTTGACAGTTTCTTCATCTCTGGTTATCGCGTATGTTGGTGGCATTACTGCAATCGTCGCCGCGACTATTGCTATCGTTCGCTTTGACATTAAACGGGTGTTGGCATATTCTACGGTGAGTCAACTCGGATATATGATGTTAGCAATTGGTGCGGGGAGTTATGTTGCAGGACTATTCCACCTTACAACGCACGCTTTCTTCAAAGCGTTGCTGTTCCTCGGTTCTGGTAGCGTTATTCACGCCTTCCACGCAATGCATTCACACAGTCATGATGAAGCGCATGCGGATGACGAAGCACATGAACACGATGACCACAGTTTAGTTCACGAACACGGTTCCGAAATCCCACCTGACCAGGATATGCGGAATATGGGTGGACTCAGACGGAAAATGCCGATCACATTTATTACAATGCTCATCGCAACGTTATCTATCTCTGGTGTACCTTTCGTCTTTTCAGGTTTCTGGAGTAAGGATAAAATTTTAGCAGGTGTACTTGGACGCGCAATGGAATGGAATTCTATACATCACTACATACTGTTTGGTATTGCACTCTTGGCAGCGTGTATCACTGCATTTTACATGTTCCGACTCATCTTTATGACCTTTTTCGGTGAACCGCGTAATCAAGAGATGCACAACATGGCACACGAATCACCGTGGGTGATGACAGCACCGCTAATCATATTGGCAGTATTGAGCTTTCCGGTTGTTAATCACCTCTGGTTTAACAAAAACTATGTAATACCACCTGAACAACACCATCTTGCTGCACCGCAACATGCTTACGTTTCCCCTGATACCAAAACAGGTGATGCAAATTTTGGTTTCTCATTCTTCGGCGTTTCCGATGCACAAGCAGCCGATGAAGCAGGTGGAAAAAACGGTGAAAAAGCAGATGAAGCATATCACATTCACAAACGAGCACATGATATCGCTATGGCGTTATCCATCATTGTTGCGGGTTTAGGTATACTGCTATCTTGGTTGTTTTACCATAGACGAAGGTTCTCTGCAGAATCTGTCGCAACGACTTTCCGTCCTGTCTATAACCTATTCTGGCATAAGTACTATTTTGATGAATTCTACGACGGCGTATTGGTTGCACTCACGGTTTGGAAATCTCGACTCTTTGCACGCTTTGATCTGTCTGTCATTGATGGTATTGTCAACGGTGTTAGCACAGTAACACGACGGGTTTTCGCTGCTTTTATCGGTTTCTTTGATAATAGTGTCGTTGATGGTATCGTCAACCGAGTTGCTGAGGTTACCTGGGCAGCCGGTGGCAGAATACGTAGAATACAAACAGGCGCAATTCAAACCTATCTCTTTGTCGTTATTGGTGGGATAGTGTTGATAATTTTGATTTTCAGGGCATTGTAGTTAAAATACATAAAAAATACAGACCCGATGGGATAAGGAGGATTCCCACTAAATGTTATTATCCCTAATGATTTTTGTCCCACTGCTTGGGATGATCGTTGTTCTACTTCTACCGCGTGAATCTGAAGAACTCATAAAGCGCGTTACATTGCTCTTCACACTCATTCCACTTGTATTAGCAGTGTACTTATTCATATCTTATGTCCGTTCTGCCGAAACACAATTCGATGTTAACATTAACTGGATTGAGACATTTAATATAAAATACCACGTTGGTATTGACGGTTTAAGCGTAACACTCTTACTGTTAACAGCCCTCTTAGGTCCAATCTGCGTCCTTGCCTCATGGAGAAACATAGAGAAAGGTATAAAGGCGTATATGGCGTTGTTTCTATTGCTTGAAACAGGAATGTTAGGCTTTTTTGCTGCGTTAGACCTTTTCCTATTCTTTGTCTTTTTTGAGTTGACACTGCTACCGATGTATTTCCTTATCGGTGTATGGGGTGGACCTCGCAGAGAATATGCAGCAATCAAGTTCTTTCTCTACACCTTATTCGGTAGTGTGTTGATGCTTGTCGCACTGATCGCAGTATATCTGAAGAGTGGGGATCCAGGGGCACGAACTTTTGACATTCCAACCCTTATAGAATTGGCGAGTACACCAGGACATGCCCTCGCTGATCGAAACTTTCAAATATGGGTATTCCTCGGTTTCTTTATCGGGTTTGCTGTCAAAGTACCGATCTTTCCATTTCATACATGGCTACCTGACGCACACGTTGAAGCACCGACAGCGATTAGCGTTATCCTTGCGGGTGTCCTCCTAAAAATGGGAACTTACGGGTTAGTCCGTATTAATATGGATATGTTCCCTGAAGGCATGGCGTACTTCACGAATGGAAAGGATTTAATGGGTAATAGTCTGGCTATTCTTGGATTTGTAAATATCGTATACGGATCATTCTGTGCATTGGCACAGACAGATTTCAAGAAGTTGGTCGCATATTCCAGTATTGGACACATGGGATTTGTTATCTTGGGACTTGCCGCAGGAAATGAAATGGGTCTTACTGGTGCAATACTACAGATGTTTAATCACGGTGTCATTAGCGCAATGTTATTCCTTCTGGTTGGTGTACTGTATGACCGCGCACACCACCGTGAGATCAATGGTTTCGGTGGATTAGGCAATAGAATGCCTGTCTATACCGGTATTACTACGCTCGCCTTCATGGCATCCTTGGGATTACCGGGTTTAAGCGGATTCATAGGCGAAGCGTTTTCTCTGGTCGGTGCTTTTGACAGATTCCCGTTGTTGACTATCCTATCTACAATAGGGATTGTCGTCGGTGCGGCATATTTCCTATGGACACTCCAAAGGGTTTTCTTAGGAACGCTCAATCCAAAATATGAAGAACTCCCAGAAATCAACGGACGTGAGATATTGACTCTGGTACCACTCGGAATATTAGTCATTGTCCTCGGTATTTGGCCCGATTTTGCAATTGATATGTTCAGTGAATCTGTCGTAAACTTGTCCACGAAAATATCGGGTATACTGGGACCGCAGGCAGGTCTATAGGAGAAATGTGTGGATAGTTTAAAGAACATCGAAAGCCTTCTCTATTTTATTCCGGAGATACTTCTTGTCGTTTTCGCTGTTGCTGTTATTATCCTTGATCTTATCGCTAAAGACCGTGAAAGTGATAAAGTTGCATATCTGGCACTTGTCGGACTCGGATGCTCCTTATTAGCCATCCTCATCTCAAATTCTATTGTCAACATAGATAAAC
>VXOP01000130.1 GCA_009839975.1 Candidatus Poribacteria bacterium | reverse complement strand
GCACCCATCAAGGCACATGCAGATTACGAAAAGGTCAAGTTACTGTTAGATGATTTTCTCAATAAACGCATCAGGAAGACCCTTAACGTATCAGATTATGCACAATACGGTTTAGATGAACCGACAATTACTATTGAACTATGGAAAGACCGATCAAGTGAACCAAAAACCTTTTTTATAGGAAAAAGAGGTGTAAATTTTGCTGTTTATATTAAAGAGAAGTCAGAAAAGCATATATTTCTAATTGAATCCAGTGCGCTTGATGACCTGTCAAAGTCTCCATCAGATTTGCGTGATAAAGCAATCATTACGTTTAATCCGGATGCAATCACAGAAATCAAGTTTGAGAAACCTGAACAGATACACTGTAAAAGAGAGGGTGATAGATGGATCATGACACATCCACTTGCTGTGAACGCTGATACACAGAAAATTCAGTACATTCTCAGTGAGTTAAGTCAATCACAAGTCCTCTCGTTTGAATCGGACGGTGAAGATGAAGCACCCTTGTTAGAAAAATACGGGTTAAAGAATCCACGCATAGGGTTTTCACTGAGTGATGATAAATCTACTTACGGACTCAAAATAGGGTCAGATGACCAGTCTGCTCAAAATTATGAGGGAACATACAAAAAAGTCTATGCACAGTCAATACATCAAGGTAGTATATTTACAGTATCAGACAGAATCGTTCAGGTTCTAAACAGATCAGTTTTTGATTTACGTGATAAACGCATACTGGATTTTCAGAGAACTGATACAACGAAGTTTGAAATACAATATGGGACACAAAAGATAGAGGGTGTCAAACTGGATCAGGATAGATGGCAGCTCAATACCCCGAACAGACTCAAGGCTGATCCAATGGCAGTTAGCGATCTACTCTTTGGTGTTGACTCTCTACAAGCTGTAGCGTTTGTATCAGACCCTACACATCCGCTGAAGGGTTTTGGTTTGGAGCCTCCAAGAATCCAAGTCTCATTCACGGTCCAGGGTGAAAATGAACCTGCTGTTCTACGCATTGGTAAAGATGTAAATGATGACACAGTATACGTAAAAGCAGAAAACAGCCAGCAGGTCGCAATGGTTAAACGCGACCTGATAGATAAAATCTTAAAGGGTGTTGCATGGTTAAGGAATAAGCGGATATTCGATTTTAGGATTGAAGATCCGACCCGTTTAACAGTAAAATATAATGACGAACATGACTCGGATAAAAGTCTCACTTTCACCTGTCAACGTCTTGGTAGTGATTGGAGATTAACCGCACCTGTTAAGGAGGATGCGAATAATGCAGCAGTCAATGAAATTCTATACGAAATGATTGACTTAAATGCGGACGAGTTTATTTCTGGAACATGGATGCATAGCAAAAACAGACTTACAGATGATAATACGGGTCTGAATTCACCCATCTTACAAATTACAGTGGAATTGAAGTCAAAGAAGTTACATTCGGTTCAGATAGGAAAAGTTGATTCATTGGGACGTTATCATGCACGTTTAAACAAAGAACCGAATCAGGTTTTCATGATAAACCCAGAAGTAATTCCGAGAATAAAGGCACAACTTGATTGGCTTCGCACGACAGAGAATTAAATTCTTGGAAATGAATACCATGACGACTTATATTATTGCCATTACTTACTTTCTTTTTATCCTTGAAATGTTGTTGATTAGTCAATCTTTTTTCTACACACGACGTGAACGGAAAACCGATAGACCCACATATACACCAAAAGTAGCGATTATCGCACCCCACTACGGTTGGGATGACGAAACTGCTGAACATGCAAAAACCCTACTTGATCAGGATTACGAAGGAGACTTTACAATACATTTCGTTACACACGATAAAGTCGGTCCAGGTTACGATGTGTCATATCCACATTTACAAGAAATTGCAAAAAATGTTCCCCACGCGGATGTCCGTTTAGCACCAAATATCGTTGATAATAACCTACAACGTTCACAGAAAGTTCAAAACCTTATCACAGTGATAGAGAGTTTAACTGCGGATGTAGAAGTAATTGCATTTGTGGATGCTGATGTAGCAATTCAGAGAGACTGGCTACGTCTACTTGTAACACCGCTCCAAGACAACACAATCGGGGCGACCGTTGGCGGCAGATTCTATTTTCCACAAACATGGAATTTCGCATCACTCGTTGAAGCCACTTGGGTCAATTTTCAGATGTCATTACAGGGCGACCATTGGCTTACTATGGTATGGGGTGGTTCTAATGCTTTTCGTCGTGAGTTACTTGAAAAGGGACAAATATTGGAACGATGGGAACAGGCAGCAATTGAAGATCTAAACACAACCCGAGCTGTGCGAGATGTTAATCTAAAGATTCACTTCGTACCCGATTGCGTAGCAGTTACCAGAACTGCTAATCGCACGTGGAGACAGATATTTGAATTTACAAATAGGCAAATGATTATGACGAAACACATGGGGTTATGGGCACAATGGTTCGGCAGCCTGTCTATCTTCTTACCAAAGGCAGTTCTGGTTTTCGGTGCCATTCCATTTATTGGCTTTCAACCGGGGCTCCTACCCGTTGTTTTTATCCCCTTTCTTGAAGCGATGAGTTTCCGCCTATGTAGCCGAAACCTACCTAAGTGGCTTCGTGACATGCCGAAAGTTCGGGACTCACTGCGCATCAGTAAATACGCTGCACCATTTTGCATTTTCCTTGCGGGTATCAACGCGTTCTATGCAATATTTCAACGAAAAATCGTTTGGGGTGGGGTGAAATACGAGATACTGTCTGCTACTACCTGCAGAGTATTAGCACCAACGAAAGACAGAGAATAATACTTTAGATTGCCAGACATATCAAAACTATCTTGCATTTTTTTTGAAAATATGGAATAGTATACAGAAGGTTAGGAGAGAAAGATGGATACAGAGAAAATAACCAAATCTGAAAAAGAATGGAAAGAGCAACTTTCACCTGAAGAATATAAGGTTACACGAAAGAAGGGAACTGAACCTGCTTTTTCCGGTAAATATCACGATTGTAAAGAGGAAGGCACATACCATTGCATCTGTTGTGGTAGTCCGCTTTTTGCATCACAGACAAAATACGATTCTGGTACTGGATGGCCCAGTTTTTGGGACCCGGTTTCACCTGATAATGTTGAGACAAAAGCAGATTTCAGTATCTTTTTTATGCCTCGCACAGAAATTGTATGTAGTCAGTGCGATGCACATCTGGGGCATGTGTTCAATGACGGTCCCAAACCAACAGGAAAAAGGTATTGTCTCAATTCCGCAGCCCTTACACTTATTAAATCCGGTGAAGAAACCGATGTATAGAGTAAAGTTAAAAATTAAAGACATTTCAACGTTTTTGATGACCACCCAGCGTAGGGCGAGGTCTCCTCGCCCGATGTGGAATGTATTATTAATAGCGTAGGGGCGAGGTCTCCTCGCCCGATGTGGAATGTATTATTAATTCTGAAGACCACTAAGATCAAAGGAGAATAAATGGCATTAAGGAGCAGAGTATCATCGCGGTTTCTTGTAAATCAACTGGCAACCGCTGTAAAAGAAGACTGGAGCACATCGCGTAAATTCATGCGATACCAACTGGCAAAGGAGACTTTCAACATGCGACACCCGTTCGGTGCAAAACACGGCAAAGGTGACGCTATACAGTTAGTGAGCCTTCGCATAACAGATATGTGTAATCTACGTTGTCATTCCTGTGGACAATGGGGTGATAACGGGTATCTGCTTGGTAAATCTCTCAAGGAATTGAAACAACGCGAAGTTCCTGTAGAAATATATAAAAACCTCGTCGATCAAGTAGTCGATGCAGGTTGGTCCCCTGTCTGGTATATTTGGGGCGGCGAACCTATGCTATACCCTGGCATCATAGAATTGATGCATTACATCAAGGAGAAAGGGATGCCAATCTCTCTTGTGAGTAACGCTACAAACATAGCCAGAAGAGCGGACGATATACTTGAAACTTGTCAAATAATATACCTCAGCGTAGATGGTCCGGATGAAGAGATTCATAACACGCAACGTCCCGGCGTGTCAAAAAACTATGACAACTTCAAGGATGTCAAAGCAGCATTGGAAACATTAAGTGCTGAAAAGGAACGTCGTAACGTCTCATTCCCATACATTATTCCACTCAGTTGTGTCACAATGTATAACATTGACGTAGTGGTTGACCTATACAAGTTCACCAGTCAATTCGCAGACGCACAGATATTCTATCTCACATGGTGGATAGATGCTGAATCAGCTCAGCAACATTCAGAGGACTTTGAGAGTCGTTTTGGCTTCAAACCCCAAACACATTTTGGGTGGATTGGTACTTGGAAAGACTTTGATCACGGTGTGATTTTAGACCGATTTCAGGAGATGGAAAAGTTATCTGATGAGCAAAAACGATGTCCACCTGTTATGATGCCGAGATTGGATTCAAAGGGCGAAATCCAGCGATACTATACGGATCATCAGGAGACCTTTGGATACAACCAATGTGTCAGTATCTATATGACATTAGAGGTTGACAGCAATGGCGATGTGAGTTTATGTCGAGATTACCACGACTATATCATCGGCAATATCAAAGAAGACAAAGTAGTTGACATGTGGAACAACCAGAAAGCGTTGAAATTCCGACAGTCAATTAGCGGAGATGGTCCAATGCCAGTCTGTCGTCGTTGTTGTGGATTGATGGGATTTTAATTATTGTAGTAAAGTTAATTTTCAATGTTACATTTCAACGTTTGCTGAGACCAAGCCCGCGTAGAGGCAAGGTACCCTCGCCCGTTGTTCAGTGTTTCATTTGTTCTGAAATACACTATATAGAAAAGCGTATATATGACCCTCTTTAGTCCCGCGTAGGGACGATATGTTTATAGAAAATGGTTATGCGGTCCCTCTTTAGTCCCGTAGGGATGATATGTTTATAGCGAGAATGAAATAAACGTGAAAACCAACAAACACAAGGTTAACTAACACAAGTCGTGAGAATAGGGAGATTATATGAAAATAGGTTTACGTATTCCTGGCACTGCGCGTCAGATGTCATTTCCTGAGTTTTGTAAATGGTGTGCGGATAACGGATTTGAAGCGATTGACATAGGCGAAGTTACCCCTGAGATCGTGAAAACAGCGCGAGATGCAGGATTAGAAATTGGTTCTGCTGATTTACCCGGTACTCGTGAATTACTCAGTGCGAAAAAGTCCACACAGAAATCGGGAGCAGAGAAGGCAAAGCAAGCCATCGAAACTGCAGCAGAGAACGGTGTTCACATAATGTTCTGTGTTTTTGTGCCTGAAGATGCAAGTCTTGGGCGCGGTAAGAACTTTGATATATGGAAGGACACTGTTCCACCCATAGCAGAATTTGCTGCATCGAAGGGAGTTTCAATAGCAGTTGAAGGGTGGCCCGGTGGTGCTCCTGCGTATCCGGCACTTGGCTGTACACCTGAAATGTGGCGTGCCATGTTTGCAGAATGTCCATCAGAAGGATTAGGACTCAACTATGATCCCTCACATCTTGTCAGAATAGGGATTGATCATATCCGGGCGTTGTATGAATTTGCCTCTAATGTGAAGCATGTCCACGGCAAGGATACAGCATTTGATGAAGAGGCGATGTACTTGCACGGCAATTTAGGACCGAGTTTTACGAGTCCACGTGGTTTCGGTGAAGATTGGTGGCGATACACAATACCAGGTGATGGCGTCGTCGACTGGTTGAAGGTAGTCCAGATATTGGAAGATGTAGGATTTGATGGCATTGTGAGCGTTGAGCTTGAGGATTACCGTTATTGGAGAACATGGGAATCAGAATCTGAGGGACTATTACGGTCTCATGAATTCTTATCCTGTTTTGTGCGTTAGATACATAACTTTACGACCTATGCCAAATAACTTACTGTACAACAGTTTCCCATATAATCAGGATATAGTGTAAGTTTTCATCATAAGGTTAATAATCTTTAGTCCCGTATGAAGATCAAATAAATATTAAGGTAATCCGATTCATCAAAATAATCGTAGGGGCGGGGTTTCCCCGTCCGCGTATTACCCAATTAATAACTTAATCTTCATTAGGGACGATATGTTTATAGAAAAAGATCATATACAGTTGTCTCT
>VXOP01000046.1 GCA_009839975.1 Candidatus Poribacteria bacterium | reverse complement strand
TAATAGAAAGATATCTTTCACACAACGAAAACCACTACAATTCTCTGTATTTACAGGAGGATAATTATCGCGAAATATAATTCGCAAAGTGCTTTCACTACTGTCCCATCCTCCCCCGCGTAAAACACGTTCAGTCAGTCTATCATCAAGGTCAACGTCATGTGAACGATCTCGCATAACACTTTTAAGACCAAAATCATTGTGATGTTCTACTAATTCTGTAATACTATTATGACCACCGATTGGATTACGTTTCAACGCATTGTCATTTATCTCATAATCAAATGCATCAAGACACCACTCCCACACATTACCTGTCATATCGTATAAACCGTATCCATTAGCAGGAAAACTTCCTACGGGGGCAGTATATTTATACCCATCATCTGCATTCATATTTGCGTGCTTAAAGTTAGTGTTTTTATCAGCGAAATTACACTGTGTTCTATTTGGTTCAGTATCACCCCAAGAGAATTTATGACCTTCCAATCCGCCCCGGGCAGCTTTCTCCCATTCTGCTTCCGTAGGTAAACGTTTCCTCACCCATTTTGCATAAGCCATCGCTGCATACCAACTTACAAAAATAACAGGATGTTCCGCTTCACCTTTGGGATAATCGTTGCCCTTCCAATGTGTTAAATAACCTTCGCTGTAAGCTTGATAGATATTCTCCTTACGCCAGTCTGGGTTTTCATCTACGAACGCTTTGTATGCTGCATTTGTTACTGCGTGCATATCCATATAAAACGCATCTGTGTAAACAGTGTGTACTGGGTGTTGAAGAAATCCTGGTTCGGGTTCGGGAGTTCCCATTTGGAATTCTCCTGCTGGAATTAGTACCATTCCATCTAAAACGGTTTCATCGTTAATTGCGAGATTATCTTTTTCGGAACGTGCCATTTTCTTTTTATTCCTCCTATTTCTTTATATTCTATTCTAAATCTTTCGGTGGATTTTGTCAAGTTAATGACAAAATAATATGATGCATAGTATAATATCTGAAAAGAGAATGGAGGCATGATATGAAACTTGGATTTGTAAGTGCGATATTGCCTGATCAGACACTTGAGGCGGTCATTCAATTTGCAGCTGAAACAGGTTACGATTGTGTGGAATTGATGTGTTGGCCCAAAGGGAAAGCGGAACGACGGTACGCAGGTGTTACACATATTGATGTTATGAACATCTCAGATGCGGATGTAGATAGAATCCTACAATGTACGTCGGATGCTGGGGTTATGATGAGCGGTTTGGGATACTATCCGAATCCGCTAACACCGAATGAAACTGAAGCAGAAATCTATAGTGAACATCTCAAACAGCTCATATTGGCAGCAAAACGATTGTCGGTTGATATTGTGAATACATTCATCGGCAGGGATCAGACTCGCACGATAGATGCCAATTGGCAACGATTCAAAGATGTTTGGAAACCTCTTATCCAATTTGCTGAAGACAACGGCATCCGAATTGGGATTGAAAATTGTCCTATGTTTTTCACTGAAGATGAATGGCCCTCCGGACAAAACCTTGCCTATTCACCAGCAATCTGGGAACGGATGTTTGCGGAGATTCCATCAAACAACTTCGGACTCAATTTTGATCCATCCCATTTTATATGGCTTCAGATGGATTATCTTAAACCACTTGCTACCTTTGCTGATCGCATATTTCATGTGCATGCAAAAGATGTCCGTTTAGATAGAGAACGACTTAACGAAGTTGGAATTCTCGCAACACCGCTCCAATACCATACCCCGAAGTTACCAGGACTTGGTGATGTGGATTGGGGACGTTTCTTCTCTGTGTTGAGCGATACGGGATATGAGGGTTCTGTCTGTGTTGAGGTAGAGGATCGTGCTTATGAAGCAACTTTGGAGACACGACGGCGTGCTTTAAGACAGAGCCATCTTTTCCTAAGGCAGTTCATCGGGTGATTGGATGCACACGGACGACTGGCTGCAAACAGAATACACCGAACTTAAAGATGCGGGATTGTTTCGTCATCTCCGCACTGTGATGAGTGCGCCATCAGGTACAATTAATCTTGATGGGCGCGAAGTTATACTGCTGGGATCAAATAACTATCTGGGTTTAAGTACTCACCCACAGGTGATTGCTGCTGCCGTTGCAGCAACAGAGGAATTTGGTACAGGTTCAAGCGGTTCACGACTGATTTCAGGAAATAACGAACTATACACAACTTTGGAAACCAACTTAGCAAAAACAAAAGGAACAGAAGCCGCGCTTGTGTTCAG
Organism: Candidatus Poribacteria bacterium; assembly: GCA_009839975.1. Lineage (GTDB taxonomy): Bacteria > Poribacteria > WGA-4E > WGA-4E > WGA-3G > MSPOR6. The sequence goes on along the minus strand of VXOP01000046.1, from coordinate 3,885 downwards.
TTCGGGTTATGCTGCGAATACCAGTATCATCCCTGTGCTTGTTGGAGAAAATGACCTTATCTTAAGTGATGAACTTAATCACGCAAGTATCATTGATGGATGTCGTCTGAGCCGAGCGACAAAGAAGATATATAGACATTGCGATGTGGAACACTTACAGAACCTATTGATAGAATCCTCAGATTTTAGACGGCGACTTATAATAACAGATGGTGTTTTCAGTATGGATGGCGATATCGCACCACTATCTGATATTTACAAGGTTGCGACAAATCAGAATGCCATGTTGCTGGTAGATGATGCACACGGATTCGGGGTTCTGGGAAAAGACGGCAGTGGTACCGTCGCACATTTCGGAATTCAAGGAGAGGATATTATCCAGATGGGGACTCTCAGCAAGGCAATCGGGGGTTTAGGAGGATATGTTGCGGGTAGTCGTACGTTGATTGATCTGCTAATCAACCGAGCGCGCGGTTTTATCTTTACCACAGGACTTCCTCCCGGGACCTTAGCAGCAGCAGATGCAGCACTTAAGGTCATGCGTTCTACACCGAAACTGCGACAACGTCTACTGAAGAATGCTGAAACATTGAAAACAGCGTTAATAGACATCGGGTATACATTACTGCCGAGTCAAACACAGATTCTACCGGTCCTGTTAGGGGAACCGCAACGCGCTACTGAGGTTGCTGAAGCATTACTGTTAAAGGGTGTTTATGCACCCGCAATCCGTCCCCCTGCAGTGCCAACAGGATCAAGTCGGCTACGTGTTACCGTCATGGCAACACACACAGACGTTGAAATACACAAAGCGATTAACGGCTTCGCTGATGTGCAACGTTCATTGTAATCAGATTTAGTTGACAAAGTTTATTTCACTATGATACACTAATTTTAATTCCTGCCCGTAGGGGGTAAAATAGATGAGAATACAGATTCTCTTAGTTGGTCTATTGTTTCTGATAGGTGCATCTTTTGCTTTAGGACACCTCACCGATGAAAAGCTGCAAAATTTCCAATATAATGCTGAACTCGTAACGGTTGCCCCTATTGTTGATGGTTACCTTGATGATCCAGTGTGGGAAGAAGCTGTACCAGGCAAACTCAATCAGGAGATCGTAAGTGGAAGTCAATGGTATGAATCAGACGATTTCACGGGGTCTTTTAAAGCAGTTTGGCGTGGTGGTTTCCTTTACGTTGCAATAAAAATACAAGACGATCACTTTTCAAAATATCATTCTAAACCGTTCAGGGAAGATCAACTTGTTCTCCATATAGACGAGTATCATTTCCAACGCAAAGCAGATGTAAACAGTTATGCAATACCAGTTGGAGTGGATGTCGGTCCGTGGAAGGCTCCGCTAACATCAATTGCTTGGGGAAGTGATGGACAATCGTGTGAGATAAGTTTCCGATTAGGAGACATCGCTGAAAAGGATAACGCAATCGGTTTTAGCATTGCATATCATGATGTTGACAACGGTCAAATGCAAAATAAAATCGCATGGGGACCCGCAGGCTATATTGAACAGGAGGAGATGCTTCCTGATCTCGTTTTTTCTGCCAGTATTAACCCGAATGAACAACAAAAACTTATACGTTGGGGACAGATTAAGCGACTCTACAAATAAGTATCAGGGCAATTTCATCATTTGCATACGGCAATGGTTTGGGATTGCCCTACAACAATGAGAAATCTGTGTATTATATCGGAAAAACCCTGGAACTGATGGGGATAGTATGTTTAGGTGCCGCTCTCTTTTTAGGCATCGTTAATCCCTATGACTATAGTGAAACTAAGGCGATGGGTGTTGAGATGGGTTTCTTAGCACTCGGTGTCATTGTTTTCTTTGTCGGCAGACTGATTGAGAAACGGTAATAGAACTCACCCCAAATCTTCTGCATCGTAGCAGGCACACTCCGTGTGCCGTATACCTAAGAATGTATTAAATAGACGGCACACGGAGTGTGCCTACTACTTTTAAGCCTATGGTGGGTCTTTTTTAATGTACCCGTAAACAGGAATCCGTATAGGTGCTGATGCTGCGGTAGTCGTAACAATGATCACTTCTCGTAGCAGTGGAGGTGAGTCTGATAAATCTAAGGTGGCACTGAACACACTTTTGTAGGGTCTTTCCGATTCTTCTGATTCATCTGAAACGGATGTAACGACGATCTGCATGTATGTTGGGGCATTAATATTCACTATCGTAAAAGGATTTTTGGCAGACAATGTAAACTCTAATGAAGGAGTCTTATCTTTAGATACTATGCCAAGGGAAAGCGATTCAGGGTATGCTAATACAGGCGGAACGACTCTCGCAATTACCGGCAAAGTTAAAGTACGTCCATTCGGAAATGCAACTGTGAGTAAAGCGGAAAACGGTGTTGGATGACTCAATTGATTCGACTCTTCCTCACTTTCCTTGAATGGTATATTTAGATTTATCTTCAAGATATAACAGTTGGGTATCACATCAGGTTCCATCACCCAAGATAGCATAGGATCGACGGAAGACATGAGATGGATTTCACTCTGATCCATGGGTGCGTTCACACACATTCTAACCTTTTTCTCAAAATCTGTTGCAGGTTCAATATTCCCAAAATCACATACCGATGCACTCAACGTAGCAAAACGTTGCACGACTGCTTTAATTGTAAAATAGATTTGTGGTGTCTGAGGACTATTAGTAAAAAAGATTGCCGTTACAGTGATCTGGTCAGGAGGAAGTACTGGTGGGATTAAGTGTATCTTGAACACTTCTTCTGATTCTGGCTGGATAAGTGTTGGACCTTCAATATCAATAAAACTATATCCTACTTGAATCCTGGTGATGTTTATCGGTTTTTCTCCAATGTTCTTTGCAGTAATTTCACCTGTGACCTTTCCATCCCACTCAGGAACTTTGCCAAAATCAAGTTCTTGATGAGACAAGACCAACTCACCATAAGTATCCTGTTGGTTGTTAATAATGATGACTATCACCAATACAGAGATCAGGACAGCAGGCATAATGATTGTTGTAATAAGTTTACGTTTTGGCACTGATTTAACTACCGACTGAAGATTGAGATAAGAATAGATAAAGTTTGTAGTCTATATGAAGCGATCTATAGTATATTTAACTGATACATCGCTGTCAATAAAAAAAGCAGTTGCACCAGAATTCAGGTTTTCCTTTGAATAATTTGATGAATTCAGATATAGATTGACTTAAAAGTGGGTTTTTTATCCAAATTGGTAACCAAATATAACGAAACAACGTATAATCAATTAAACAGATCAAAATCTGCTGTTTTAACTCTGTAGTAGAACTTTACTTATGTGAAAGAGTTTTACTGAACTGAATTTTATTATATACCAAAAGGAAGTAGAAAATCATGGCAAAGAAACTGATGAAAGACGACATCATCAACAGCGTCGTTGACAAGACAGGTCTTACGAAAAAAGATGCTAGTGCAGCAGTTGAAGCGTTTACATCAACCGTTCAAGATGCTTTGAAGAAAGGCAATTCTATCGGGTTAATCGGTTTTGGCACTTTTGAAGTGAGAACCCGTGCTGCTCGCGATGGTCGTAATCCCCAGACAGGCGAAAAGATCAAGATAGCTGCAAAGAAGGTTCCAGCATTCAAGGCTGGTAAGAAACTCAGAGACGCTGTCTCCTAACGTTCTGCTTTGTTTGACATTGTCTTTTCAGACATTGAAAGGGTCGTAGGTGATACCTTGTCGGTATCTCTACGACTTTTTCTTTTGCCTAACAGTGCTTTGTATCGTTTCAGGTTTGAGTGTTATTTTTTTGCTTTAATGCTTGATTTTTTGTGAGAATTAGTGTATAATTGTATTAAGGGTCCATAGCTCAGTGGTCAGAGCCGCCGGCTCATA
>VXOP01000138.1 GCA_009839975.1 Candidatus Poribacteria bacterium | reverse complement strand
AGATAAGACAGAACTATTTGAAAACTTAGGCGCAGAGTTCTTTCAACTACTCGGTGGTGTTTCCATAGCACGTTCCCGACGGCATATCAGAAAGTATTATAGCGATGTCATAGACGAATACGGTGATTTTCCAACGCAATTACCACCAGAAAACTGCCACCCATCAACCGACCTATCAGGTGAACTTTCCTACAACGAATTAGCGAACCAGATAGGAGATTTTGCGCTATCTATCTATAGACCCTCCACTTACGTTGATAGTGAAGAAGCAAAACAGCGATTGGCAGATGAAAAAGCACGACTCCGTTTTAATCAGGAGGACCGCGAGCGATTCCTTATCGGTATGATGCAGACCAACTTCCTCAAACGACTGGAAAGCTCAGCACACTCACTCTCCGTAACGCTTGAACGCACCATCAAAAAACATGATGATATGCTGGAGAAGATAGAAAAGTTCGAGAAAAACAGCAATATCAAAGATGCAACAGCGGATGTCCTCCCCGATGACGATGAAGATGATGAGGAATTTCTGATCAACCGTGCAAAGAATCCGTATCACCTGAAAGAACTGGACTGTGTAAGATGGAAACAGGACATCATCAAAGATAAGCAGACCTTAACAGAAGCCTGGGATAAAGTCAAATCCATCACACCTGATAGGGACGGGAAACTCAAAGAGATTAAGAAGCATATTAAAGATAAAGTAGACGCACCTTCAGAAGATAAGGACGGAAACCCTAATCGCAAACTACTCATCTTCACCACCTTCAAGGATACAGCAGAATATCTCTACAATAACTTGTCCGAATTCACCGAAAAATTAAACCTGAAAATGGCTATGGTTTCTGGCGATATGACACGCACAACCATCGGTCAGAATAACTTCAACGATATTCTAACGAACTTTGCACCGAAAGCGAGAAACAGAGCTGATGGGGAAGACAATAACATCAACATCGTCATCGCAACCGACTGTATCTCAGAAGGACAAAACCTACAGGATTGTGATACCGTCCTAAACTACGATATCCACTGGAATCCTGTGCGTATCATTCAACGTTTTGGTCGTATAGACAGAATCGGAAGCAATAACCTCGCTGTCCGGATGATCAACTATTGGCCCACAGAGGATATGGAAGTCTATCTACGTCTGCGAAACCGCGTAGAATCACGGATGGCACTCGCTGATGCAACCGCAAGCGGTGATGATGACCCCTTGAATGAATGGACTTACGAAGAAGCACAGATGACATTCAACAACCAGGACAATTTCCGTGATAAGCAGCTGGAAGATATCCGTAAAGGAGATTTCGATTTAGACGACCTGCCAGACAACGTGGTGATGAGCGACTTTACATTAGACTATTTCTACGCACAACTTCAGAAGTATATTGAAAAAAATAAGACAAAACTTGAAGCAACCCCTGATGGGGCTTACGCTGTAACGGATTATCCTGATAAACCAGACGAAAAGGGTGTGATCTTCTTTTTACGGCTTCAGAATGCAAGCGACAATAAACAGCAAAGAACTGCAAGTCCTATCCATCCATACTATGCGGTCTACATCCGAAATAACGAAGATATCCGATACGGAAGCATGAACGCAAAACAGGTCTTAGACCTCTTTGAAGCCGCTACTGAGAACAAAACGGAAGCAATTAATGATCTATGTCTAAAGTTTGATCAAGAAACAGAATTTGGTGAGAAGATGGATGATTACAACAATCTATTAGACACTGTAATTTCGGATATCAAACGGTCACATACAACAGTACAAACGAAGAGTATGGGACGCGGCGGGTCTCGTGATTTTAAACTACCCATCGCATCCGAGGCACCAAAAGAATCTAGTGATTTTAAACTGGTGACATGGTTGGTAATTACATGATTTTCTGAATAGAGACGCTTATGAACTTAGACACAATCAAATCCACATTATCAACCTTATCAACCGGCGATTTTCTGGAAAAATCAAAAAACCTCCTCGCAACGATAGGTTACAGCAGTGAACGCATACTTGAACTTACCGGCACAGTCCAAGACTTCTTTGACGAATTCCCCGCACAAAACCAAAACACCAAATCCCAACAAGCATTCCGAGAATCCGCCGACTCAATCAAACTCATCTTCCAATTCACAAAAGACGAAATTGATGATAGTCCACAACAACTGAACCTACTTGAGTCCAGTGCATTCGAGAAAGGTAATTACCAAAGCTTCCTATTCTGTGCCGTTGAGCTGAAAGAACACAACTACTCACGTACCAAATACGCAGAATTCACACGCGAAATCAACAAAAGACTATTCGCTCCCACTGTAATCCTATTCCGCACAGGAAACCGTCTCACAATCGCATTCGCTGATCGTAGCCCCAATCTTATCAATGAACAGTTTGATGTGCTGGGACAAGTTACCCTCATCAAAGACATCCATAGCAACGACCCACACCGCGCACATCTGGACATCCTCTCCGAACTCTCACTTGAACAGTGCATCAAGTGGATAGATGACAACAGAAGACAGAAAAACTTTGATGGATTACTCGCTGCATGGCTTGCTAAACTGGACACCGAGGAACTCAATAAGAAATTCTACCGCAGACTATTTGCATGGTTTGAATGGGTTGTAGAGGATGAAGACGTAAAGTTTCCAACCAACGAAAATCTTACAATAAAACGAGAGGAACATGTCATACGACTCATCACACGTCTACTCTTTATCTGGTTTATCAAAGAAAAGGGATTGGTAGCCGATGCGTTATTCAACAGAGAAATGATACCTGACCTATTGACAGAAGATGACTTTGAGAATGGTGATTCCTACTATCGTGCTGTGCTACAAAACCTCTTTTTCGCAACGTTGAACACAGAGATTGACAAACGCAAGTTTAGCACTGGAGGCAATCGTAATCATCGCAACTTCTCCTTATATCGCTATAGAGACCAGATGCAGGATCCTGATAAACTCTTAGAACTCTTTGCAAAAACCCCTTTCATCAATGGTGGATTGTTCGACTGTTTAGACTCCTTTGATGCGACAAGAGGTGGAGGCTACCGTATAGACTGCTTCTCTGATAATCAAGACAATCCGTTATCTATCCCCAACCGACTCTTTTTTCATAAAAATCAGGGACTTATTCCGCTACTTGAACATTACAAATTCACCGTTGAAGAGAACACACCCATAGATCAAGAGGTAGCACTGGACCCAGAACTCCTCGGCAGAGTGTTTGAAAACCTACTCGCAGCTATCAACCCGGAAACTGGAGAAACTGCACGCAAGATGACCGGCTCCTACTACACACCCCGCACCATTGTTGACTACATGGTAGATGAGGCACTAATCGCATCACTCTTACATAAATGTCAATCATCAGATGGGAATACGGAACATTGGGAGAACCGAATCCGATACCTCTTTGATTACTCACATAACTATGACGACCCTGAACAGACATTAGATGATAGCGAAGCAGGTCAAGTGGTACAAGCAATTTCGGAACTTGCGATACTGGATCCTGCGGTCGGTTCCGGCGCGTTTCCCATGGGGATGCTCCACAAGTTAACACTCGCATTACGAAGACTTGACCCCGACAACAACCGATGGGAAACACTACAAAAGACCCTCGCATCAAAACGTGCTGCCGCAGCATTTGACACAAAAGACGACACCGAACGTCGAGAGGAACTCCACGAAATTGACGACACCTTCAAACGATACCGGGACTCAGACTTTGGACGCAAGTTATATCTGATACAAAACAGCATTTTCGGCGTAGATATCCAACCGATTGCCTGTCAAATCGCCAAACTCCGCTTTTTCATCTCACTTGCAATTGAGCAGGAACCGGACACGGATGCGGACAACTTCGGAATCAAACCGTTGCCAAACTTAGAAACGCGCTTCGTTGCTGCGGATACCTTGATCGGACTTAGGGAACAAACCACCCTCAGAAGTGACAGAGCCGTGCAACTTGAACGTGAACTTCACAGGAACCGAGAACGATATTTCCACGCCAAGACACGAACCCAGAAACGCAAATGTAAAGAAGATGAGCAGAGAATACGCGCAGATATAATCGCAGAATTACGTTTTGGACTCCCTGAAGACGATGCCAGAAAAATCGCAGAATGGGACATCTATGACCAAAACGATTCTGCAGACTGGTTTGATCCGAATTGGATGTTCGGGGTTACAGACGGGTTTGATGTGGTAATTGGCAATCCGCCTTATATCCAATTGCAAAAGGATAACGGGAGACTTGCAGATCTTTATCAAGACGTAGGTTTTGATGCTTTTACGCGTATGGGTGATATTTATTGCCTATTCTATGAAAAAGGTACTGAACTTTTGCATAATGAGGGTAATCTCTGCTTCATTACTTCTAATAAATGGATGCGTGCGGGATACGGCAAGAAGTTGAGGGATTTTTTTGTAAAACATACCCAACCTATACAACTGTTGGATATGGGACCGGATGTATTTGATGCCACTGTGGATACGAATATTCTGCTACTACAAAACGGCGCACCTTGGGCTACAGTTAGTCTTGATGCGGTGACTATTGGTAATGATTTTGACCGACAAACCGGCAACATTTCCCAATACTTAAATGAATATGGTGTGATTATGTCAACACCCGATGAAGGAGAACCTTGGGCAATACTCTCATCAGCTGAAATGGACTTGAAACGCAAAATTGAGGAAGCTGGCACACCGCTAAAAGATTGGGATATTGATATCTACCGAGGCATTGTAACAGGTTGTAACGAAGCATTCATCATAGACGAAGCCAAGCGCGAGGAACTTATTCAACAAGACCCAAGGTCAGCTGAAATCATAAAGCCATTGCTACGTGGTAAAGACATTAAACGGTATTCTGTTCAGCAATCGGGATATTACATTCTGGCAACCGGTTATGATCTTGATATACCAAACCTATATCCAGCAGTCTATGCTCATCTTGATTCTATCGGTGAACAGATAGAATCTGGCGAAATAAGAACCAGAGGAAGGGGACTGTATAATAGAGATGATCAAGGTGAAAACTGGTGGAATCTTAGGGCATGTGCTTACTATGCTGAATTTGATAAGAAAAAAATTGTTTGGCAAGAGATGGCAAAAGAAGGCAAATTTCTCATTGATAGAAGTAAAACCTATTCGCTTGATACGACTCGGATATTATCGGGTGAACACCTTACCTACTTACTTGGTATCTTAAATTCAAGATTTTTTCTTTTCGCTTTCAAGAATTACTATGCAGGTGGTCATTTGGGTTCAAAAGGAGTCAGGTTTAAAAGTGAATTTATGAAAAACTTTCCTATTCCAACTGTCAACGATGCAAACCAACCCATTGCCGATCAGATTGAAAAGCAGGTTGACAAAATCCTTGACGCAAAAGCAGCAGACCCAGACGCGGACACCTCCAATCTTGAAAATCAGATTGACAAGTTGGTCTACGATTTATACGGATTAGACGATGGAGAGATTGCGATTGTGGAAAGGAGTGTCTGAGCGGATGCATAGGTGTCAGCTTAAGGATTTTCTAAACAGAGAATTTTCTTCAGTCCCGTAGGGACGATATGTTTATAGATGGAGGATGTCACCTTACAACGAGGCATCCACTTCCTTGAACAGCTTTTGGCATCCTTATCTCCCAAAAAAAGATCTTTTACCAAACTATCCGAACCCGTTTAATCCTGAGACGTGGATACCGTATCAGTTGGCAAAACCTGGCGAGGTAACCCTTACCATCTATGCTATTGTGCAAAGAAACTCAGTATTAATGTAAATAAAATTCAATAACTATTTGATACACCCGAAGCAGAACAGGTTTTCAGAGATAACATCAAACGATCAGCAGAATTAGGAATTAAAGCTTCTCCAACAATCTTAATAGACAACCATCAATTCCCAACGAAACAGCTACTACGCGCCAGCGGAACACCTTGTGAGTAATTTCCACGGAATCTATTGTTTTTTTCCTGTTTTGAATAAAATTTTAGAAAAACTTCATTTTTTTCGTCATTTTATGCACCCTTTTGAGTAAAAAATGTGTCTTAAGTATTGAAGGGTAAAATGTGATCGAATTCTATACTTATTCAAATCTATTGAATGATTTATTCGGAGGAACTCAAATTGAGGTTGATTAACAGTGGTATTTTTTCTTGATTTTTCAGGGTATTTTATGATATAATGATAGATATATTTGTGAT
>VXOP01000279.1 GCA_009839975.1 Candidatus Poribacteria bacterium | reverse complement strand
GGAATGGGAGAACCTCGCTGTCGCAGAAGGCGTGACATGTAACGTGCCAAAAATGATAGATGGAAATCTAAAAACAGTCGGTTTCGTTGATGGCAGATGGATAAACCTGACACTCCGTAAACGTCAAACTATTCATCGTATCATCATCCGTGGCACGAATATTACGGATGCTGTGGTGTATCAACAGATACAAGGTGGAAGAAAATGGCAGGCAATTTTGGAAATAAAGAATAACCGAGGTCCAGTGATTGAAGCACGCCTGAGTACTGTAACAAAAGCATTGCGCATCTTTGTGAGTGGCACAGCAGATGATGCACGGCAACCCCCCCAGTTTTCTCCACGGTATGGTGGAATTGTCTCACGAAGAGCAATCGCTAAAGCTTACGCTAAAGAGGTTGAGGTTTACGGATTTAAATCCAAGGATAAAAAATGAAACGATTGATTCTAAAAGATATGTATAGTTGGTCAATATTCAGTGAAGCACGACAGATTGACTTTAACGCACATCTTTGGGTTAGAGACGAAGGGAATATCGTCATTGACCCAGTCCCAATCTCCGATGCTGACCGCACCCAATTTGATCAACTCGGTGGGGCAAAGTGGATTGTCATCACAAATCGCGACCACGAACGTGAAGCCGCCAGCTTTCAGGAATGGACTAACGCAGAAGTCATTGTGCATGAAGCCGACGCAGATTTGTTAGACATTAAACCCTCGCGAACAATCAGCGATGGTGAGAATATCGTTCCCGGTTTGAAAGCAATACACCTCCAGCACGGGAAAAGTCCAGGTGAAATTGCACTCTATTTTTCAGATAAGAAGGCACTCCTTTTCGGGGATATTATCGCAGGCGAACCGATGGGACGTCTGACACTCCTTGCAGATGAAAAGTTAGAAGATGCACCGAAGGCAGCGATGCAACTTCGCAAAGTATTACCCTTAAATTTCGACGTTGTACTCGTCGGAGATGGACATTCTATATTTAGAGAGGGACGACAAGAATTGTTGGATTGTCTGCAAGCAAGAGACGACATCTATATCAATCGTATCAACATTGATGAAATGGAATGGCTGTATAGGCATGGGGCACCACACCCCTATAATTTTGAAGAGAAAAACATTGATCCACTTATCGGGGGTAAACACATCGGCTATTGTGCTTACCGTCTACAACCGGGTAAAGCAACTTTCCCATTGCACCTACACCATTTCGGCGAGGAGATGTGTTATGTGATGGAAGGCACTTGCACATTGAAAACAGATCGCGGTGATTTTAGAGTTCGAGCAGGTGATTTTATTGCGTTTCCTCCAGGTCCCATCGGCACACACAAGTTTATAAATGATGGGAATAAACCCGTCACCCTACTCATATTTGGCAATACCACACCACACGATGTATGTGAATATCCAGATTCCAAAAAGGTACTACCATTCGCTGTCCGAGAGATTTATCGGAAGGGTGAAAGTCTCAACTATTTTGACGGTGAGGGTGAAGAGAATAGATAACGCGAGTTTTGTCAAAGCGACTTGAAGTTCCATTTGATATAGGATTGTATTTCTGATCTATTTGTGATATAATGCTGATTATCAATTAAAAGGAGGCATGAAATGGCAAAAATTAATACACTCGTCTTTGCAGGTGGCGCAATACACGACTGGAAAGGCTGCAGTGAAGAAATCGTTAAAGTGCTATCACAACGAGATGAATTTGAGATAACTAAAGTTGAAGACGACTTGGATGCGCTGGTTTCTCCAAACTTAGACTCCTACGATCTAATCGTATTCTATTATACTGTCGGTGAAATCTCTGATGCGCAGAAGAACGGATTGCTGAACTACGTTGCATCTGGAAAAGGATACGTCGGCATACATTCAGCGGCTGATTCTTTTCGAGGCTGTCCTGAATATCGCGCAATGGTCGGTGGATATTTCGTTACGCACCCACGCTATCGCGACTATCAGGTTAGTATAGCAGATAGTGAGCATGAAATCACACAAGGACTTGACGAATTTGTCGTGACCGATGAACAGTATATCCTTGACTACGACCCACGAAATCATGTATTGGCAACAGCATTGTGGAAAGGTGATGCGATGCCGGTTGCATGGACGAAAAACTGGGGACAAGGTAAGGTATTCTATCTTGCACTCGGACACAATCCTGAAGCGTGTAAGCATGAAATGTTCAGTACACTTTTGCAGCGCGGGGCAATTTGGGCAGGTACCAACGGTGGAGAATAGTTTCGACTTCAAAAACAGCGATGTATAGATGGTTTCTCAATCCATCTATACATCATCTAATATGCTTCCCATCGAAAAATGAAGCAGAGAATCACAGATATTCAACCCCATTCTCAACTTCACTCACATCATCAACTCTATCTGAATCAAGAACCTGCTACTGTAATTCATACCAGTCTTGTCAAGAAATTTGGACTTAGAATCGGTTTAGAGATAGAAGCACAGGTCATTGAAAAGATAGTGGCAGCTGATGCGGAGATGAAAGCGAAGAACTACGCACTGCGATTGCTCCGTGAAGAAATCTACAGTAAGACCCAAATGACACGGCAACTGGAAGGACAAGGATACGGTGAGAATACTGTCAAGACAATCATAACGGAATTAATACAGTCAGGACATATACGGGATAAGCAGTTTGCAGAAAAATGGATACAGAAAAGACTTAGAACAAATCCGCGGGGAAAGACACTACTAAGGCAGGAACTGATTGATAAAGGCGTAGACAGGGAAACTGCAGAAAAGGCTATTGCCGAAGTTAAAATGGAGGATGAAGAAATGTTAGCACTACAAATAGCACAGAAACAAGCACGACATTACAAAAATCTACCGATCCAAACTGCAAGACGACGATTACACGGATACTTGGCAAGACGCGGCTATGAATCGGATGTAATTCTGCGCATCATACAAGAGTTGTTCTAATTCCGACTTGACACGACTAAAATACTTTTGTCTTGACTTCACAAATATTTTAAACTATAATTGGATTTGAGAGAGTAGGTCTACCAATATGACATCAGATGAAATTAGAACAAGTTTCTTAGAATATTTCCAGAAAAATGGACATTCAGTTGTTCCGAGTGCTTCGTTGATTCCAGCAGAAGACCCAACGCTGCTTTTTACGAATGCCGGCATGAACCAGTTTAAGGATGTATTCCTCGGTATCGGGCAACGCGACTATACACGAGCCGTTGATACGCAGAAATGTCTGCGTGTAAGTGGAAAGCATAACGACCTTGAAGAAGTCGGAATTTCTCCAAGTCACCACACGTTCTTTGAAATGCTTGGAAACTGGTCATTTGGGGACTATTACAAGCAGGAAGCAATTGCATTCGCTTGGGAATTAGTAACGGAATTATGGAAACTGCCACAAGAACTGCTATGGGCAACTGTCTACGTTGAAGACGATGAAGCTGAAAAGTTGTGGCTCCAAGAAACAGATCTACCCTTGGCGCGCATTCGCCGTTGTGATAAGGACAACTTTTGGGAAATGGGGGAAACAGGTCCCTGTGGACCGTGCAGTGAACTATTCATTGACTTAGGCGTAGACGCATTCCCTGAAACTGCAAACGACCCTGATGCAGGACCGAACACATCTGATCGATTTCTTGAATTCTGGAACCTGGTTTTCATTCAATACAACCGAGACCAAAGCGGAAAACTCGATCCTTTACCAGCTACTCACGTAGACACCGGCATGGGGTTTGAGAGAATTGCAGCTATATTACAAGATGTTGATTCTAATTATAAAACAGATCTGTTCACACCTCTGTTAGATACGATCTCGGATATGACAGGAACGGACTACTCACATGACATTGAAGGCATGCCACATAGAGTTATCGCTGATCACATCCGCTGTTTAACATTTGCAATAGGTGATGGTGTGATGCCATCTAACGATGGACGGGGTTATGTAATCCGAAGGATCCTACGTCGGGCAGTTTTGTTTGGCAAGAAATTGAATATGGATGAACCCTTCATCTATAGACTTGTGGATAAAGTTATTGACCTATTAGGGAATGTATTCACAGATGTTCTACCAAGACGAGAGTTTATTAGACGAACGGTTCAAGCAGAGGAAAGACGGTTTCATCAGACACTCTCACGTGGTCTGGATATGCTTGAGCAGTCAGTTGAGGAACTTGAGGCTAAAGGTGAAACTGAGCTAACTGGAAAACGTGCATTTGAGTTATACGATACTTACGGATTTCCACTTGATCTAACACAATTACTCACGCGGGAACAAGGCATCACCGTGGATGAAATCGGTTTTGAGAAAAGTATGGAACAGCAACGCGCACGCGGGCGCGCAGCATGGCAAGAAACCGGTAGTGGAACTAAAGATAATGAAATCGCTATCTACGCAGAGGTACTAAAAGAGACCGGTAGTACAGAATTTATCGGATACACAGAACAGTGTGTTGAAGCAGAAATAGTCGCATTGATAGTCGGAGATGAATCGGTCGCAAGAGCAAAAAAGGGTGATGACGTTTCAATCCTTCTCAATCGTACGCCATTCTATGGAGAAGCTGGCGGACAAATAGGGGATACAGGTTATCTGGCGTGTTCTGACGCAAAAATTGTTGTACTTGATACCGTCAGACCATCACCAGATTTAATCGTCCACAGATGTAAAGTCAACGAAGGTGAGATATCTCCGTTTATAAAGGTTAACGCGCAAATTGACAACATTCGACGCAACGCTATTGCGGTAAGTCATACTGCTACACATCTGCTTCACAGTGGGTTAAGAGAAGTACTTGGTACACATGTCGCCCAAGCAGGTTCACTCGTGCAAGATGGAAGACTCAGATTCGATTTCAACCACTATGAAGCAGTTTCGTGTGAACAACTTCAGGAAATTGAGACATATATCAATGAGAAGGTCCGTAGCAATGATTCTCTCGTAACAGATGAAATGCCTTTAGATAAAGCGAAAGAAAAAGGGGCACTGGCGTTCTTCGGGGATAAGTATGCTGACAACGTGCGTGTTGTCCGAGCAGGTGACTATAGCATTGAATTGTGTGGTGGAACACATGTGAACGCTACAGGTGAAATAGGTTATGTAAAATTGATGCGTGAAAGTAGTATCGCAGCAGGTGTGCGTCGAGTTGAAGCATTTACAGGTACGTCTGCTATAAAAATCTGTCAAGATGATGAGGTATTGATCACGGATATTGGGAACTTATTAAAAGTTCCTAAACAGGATCTGACTGACAGAATCGAACAATTGCTTCAAGAACAGCGGGATCTGGAGAATCAGATACAACACCTCAAAAGTCAGAATGCACTATCAAACCTTAACAGTCTGGTAGAGAATGCGGAGCTTGTCAGAGATGTGAAGGTTGTTGCTGCACGGGTTGACGAAACTGATAGAGATGGGTTGCGTCAACTGGTAGATGCACTAAAAAGTAAACTTCAGACAGGTGTGGTAGCACTTGCGTCAGTTACAGAAAATGATGCAGCTTTCGTCGTTGGCGTAACTTCCGATTTAGTAAAAAATCGAGGATTGCACGCCGGTAAACTCATGCAAGCAATTACACAACTTGCTGATGGACGTGGTGGCGGCAGACCAGAATTAGCACAAGGTGGTGCACGAAATCTTGATAAAGTTGATGCAGCTATTGCCACGACAAGTAAAATAATAGCGCAACAACTCGGTGTTTGATAATCGTACCTTAAAACGTGATAGTAACATTGACGATCTTCTAATAAATAAGAATAAGGGAAACACAACTCATGGATTGGAATATTATCGTTTCTATCTTTTGGAAATGCAGCCTGGGTGCAGCACTCATCGCTTTGACAGTTTTATTCTGTTATTTATGCGCTGCGATAGGAAGTGTTAGGAATTCATTAAATAGTATACAGAACACACTTAATTCTACAGAAAATCTTGTCAATCAAGAAGTTGGCATTCTCATAAATGACGTCAGTCAAACCGTAAAATCAATCAATAAGGAATTACCAGAATTATTGCAAAATCTTAATGGGGTTACTTCATCCATTCATCAGATCAGCGAAGATGAGATACAACCAACTTTACATAATATCCAAGAAGTCACGCAAACACTCAACCAGAGCATAAAAGAGTTGGAATCGCTCATACAAAAAGTTTCTACGTTTTCCGGTCAAACAATTGAACAGGCGGAATATTTTCGCAACCAAGTCGCCGTATCGCTTGCAGATATTGTTAGTATGTGGC
>VXOP01000319.1 GCA_009839975.1 Candidatus Poribacteria bacterium | reverse complement strand
CTATCAATACCCACCTCTAACTATTACCATCGTTTTATAATATTTCACAATATGCCCGATTTCGTGCATCCTTGCACAATACTGTGCATCTGAAACCTTAATGTGACGCTTGTTCTTTGATACACCACCATTTTTAATTGGCATACATATTGCGTATACCTGTCAATATTAATACGACTATTGAGGTGTCATCATGAAAAAGCAAGCGAAAAGCACATCAAGTGCTCTATTAACGTCAGTTTTAATTCACGTAGTTTTGATAATTATTGCAGGACTCTATTTTGTAACCCAAACAGAGATTTTCGAGCAGATGATTCGGGTAGATTTTCCAAAAGTCACAAAACCAGATAAGCCTAAGGTTCGCGAAGTTATAGTCAAACCAGTTCTAAAACCGGTTATGTACCCTCAGGATACGGTAATCTCTGAACCAATGCAAATGCAACCACGACTGAGTGATGCATTCGTGCGAAAGGCACCGGATTTCCAACAACATACCGTATTGGAAATATCAAACCAGACCGTTGAGATTGATGCCCCAATCAATCCGAATGTACCGAGAGTCGTTAAACAGAATACACCTATTCCAGAGGCAGTTACAGATACGGAACTACCACCGTCAGATACGCCAACTGCTTTAGGATTTGCCGGTTCAAGTCCAAGTATACCTTCTGCGGGTCCTTCTACTATCGTTCGCGGTATCTCAGGAAACCCCGTTCAGGTCACGCATGGTTTTGAAAGACTACCTGTTCTAACGATGACTGAGCATGTCGGTTATGATCGGAACGTGATTGATCGTCTTGTTGGGGTTAGGATCGGTAGAGATGAAGTTGCCCCTTTACCTAAAGGCAAACCGGGTGCAGAGGTAGTCGGAAAAGGTCGCGATATTCGCGGTGTTTTGCGTTTCACACGTATTCGTCACAATCTTTCGGATTGGTGGGCGGACGCATCATCACTAAATGCACTGACAAAATGGCTCAATGAGAAAACCAATATCAGGACTGACATGAACGTTGAAGGGGGTGCAATACGGTTCACCGACCCAAATCTCATGCATACACCCATAGTATTTATGACAGGACATGATCCATCTCTTGTAAGGTCAAGAAACTTACTCGGTAGACAATTTGGCGGCGGCAAAATGGATAGTCGTCTGTCACCAGATGAAGCGGCAGGTCTACGCAAATACCTCGTCGAGAAAGGTGGATTCCTCGTCTTTGATGATTGTGGTGTCAACGCTGCACAACAGGCAATGGTACGACTTTTCCTTGCACAGATGCGATATGTTATGCCAGAAAACCATATAGAACGAATTGACAACTCCCATGAAATCTATGACAACTTCTATCAGATTGGTGGACCACCTGTTGGTTTTGATATCTTCTGGTGGGGAACACGTCCACCTAAACGGAATTTCCTTGAAGGTTTCTCCATTGGAAATAGGTTAAGCGTTCTCGTTGTGAGACGTGATTATATGTGTGCAATGGAAGCAGTCAGTCTTCCCACGCGAAGTGTCCACTATTCACCAGGTGTATATCGCTTTATGACGAATGTAGTAATCTATGCACTGACACACGGCAATATTTCAGATTATTCCCGATATATACCTGAAGACGCTCTCTCCGTGAAGACACTTCCAACCAATCAACCATCCGCAGCGAATATCGGTGCAACTGAGTAATACCATATATTCCTAATTTCCCAAGAACCAGTATGGTGCGATAAGGATATCGCACCCGCCAAATCATGGCGAATACCAAACGCGTATTCGCCCAAGCGCATTTGGCGTTGATTCACCGGCCTGGGAATATCACAATCAGATACCTCTTATCCTGATAATCCCATAATCCTGAAAATCCTGGTTCAGACAAGTAACCGAAAATTTACGCCCATAATGAAAATTACCAACTGAAGCAATATTTTATATTGAAAATAAATTTAGAATTTGGTAAACTAAAAGAAGCGATAAAAAAGAATCGGGGAAATTGTATGAGAAATAGGTATTATAGTCTAATATTTTCATTTTTGTTCCTATATTGCATCTCTTTGGGATATGCAGCAGAAGGCGAAAAGACATTAGGACTGTCAGAGGCTGCAATTCAGATACGTGATGAACTCTCTATCCGAAATATCCGTAAAGACCTCGCAAGATTATCAAGTTTGGAGAGCCGGGTTACCGGTTATCCGCAAGCAGCTAACGGCAGTAAATACGTTTTTGACCGTTTCGTTGAATTGGGGTTAAAAAATGTTGAAAGTCGTGAATTCACAGTCACTGTCCCGATTGACCACGGAAACAGCATTATTGAAATACTCTCTCATGATGGAACAGTATTACATACATTTCCACTAAAGGCTTTGTGGCCCAACCTTGTAAGAACTTCCCTCCTTGCCGACGGGGTTAAACATACTGTTGAAATAGGTGAAACCCTTGAAATCATAGCAGAGAATTACGATGTCTCTCTTGATGACATCGTAGAAAGTCCTCATAACAAGAACCTTCCGACACCAATAGTTGAGGGGAACACAGTCTTTATTCCAACGGGTGGTCTCACAGGTCCCCTAATTTACGGCGATGATGCGCAGCTCTCAGATTTTAATGAAAAAAATGTCGGCGGTTTCTGGTACTCACTACAGCAAGGCGATACGCTTGTATCACTCGCAAGACGTTTCCGCGTTACACAAGCAAGTATAACCGATGATGTACTAAATGGACACCTGCAAAAAGCATCTGATGGCATTGACAACAATGAAGATGGCACTGTTGATGAATACGGTGAAATACCGCTACTGTCCGAAATCCTTGGATGGGCAACAGATGGCATTGACAACAATGCCGATGGCTGGACTGATGAAGTGCCAGGTGATGAGAACGATGGGATAGATAATAATAAGGATGGTCAAATCGACGAAATCGGTGAATTCATCGCAGCAAGTGAATCCGACATCTTCATCCCTAAAGGTGCTATCATATTGGCTGAGTTTAACTCAGTTACCCGATGGATCAATGCTGCGATGCTCGGTGCATCCGCAGTCATCTTTATAGAACCGGAAACAACGATCCGGGGTGAAGCTGAGAATAAATTCCTGACCGTACCAGCAAATATACCACGATTTTGGGTTTCAAAAGAGGATGCTGCACAATTAAAGAACCTACTTGACACACAGGAAGAAGTGGATGTTCGTCTATCCGGAAAAATGACATGGGAACGCCGCGTCGGTCAAAATATACGGGGATTTTTAGAGGGTGGAGACCCCGTTCTACGCGATGAACTCGTAGTACTCACTGCTTATTACGACTCCATGTCAGTTGTACCAGCAATTGCCCCTGGTGCTGACCCGACATGCGGTATTGCAGTTCTCATGGAGCTTGCACGTCTGTTCGGACAGTCCGAATATCGTCCTGGACGTTCCGTATTATTTGTTGCTGTTGACGCACACTTCCAAGGTTTGGCTGGCATGCGCGCCTTTATGGAAGGTATTGGACAAGATATCGTTGGTTCAGCAACCGATTCTCCCGGCACGCCTACCTTGCATGGATTGAGAAGAGGATTGTCAAATGATATTATTGAATTTGAGGAATTAGGACGAAAACTATTACTCTCTATTGATCGTAGTATATTGGTTGACTTGGACGCTGATTTCTACCACGGCGTGCACGGTATAAAGGAAGATCTAAAGTCACTTTCAACGACCTTGGGAGGACTTTCAACGACGCGATCCCAGATTAATTCATTACACACAGCACAACGGGACTTTTCTGAACGTCAGAAAAAAGATATTGAACGTAACAGAAAACGCGAAAAACAGGGGTTCACAGAAGAAGAAAAATCAAGACTTAATGCAAATCTTGTCCGTTTTGAGAAGGAAGCATTGCAAACGACACATTTCCTACGTCAGATAGTACACCGTCTTGCCCAGATACAGGCATCCGCTCTCAAGACAAGCAAAGAAGCACAGAAAGAACTCATTGAGACCATCGCACTACCTATCGCAAGATTAGACACATGGGCAATTGACAGAATAACACGAGAACTCGCTTCAGGTGATATTGAAGACCAATTCGGTACACATCCAAATTCATCCTATCTGTTACCTGAGAAGAACGGTTCTGACTATAGTGTCCCTACACCCGAAGATTTACCATCAGAATTGGTTGCAGATATTGAGCAACTCAACAACACCCTTGCCAATTGGGAGATGAGTGATCAACGTAAATTCGCTCTGATGTGGACGCCGGACAAAATACTTGATAGACATTTAGACCTATACGCTCTCAGAGAAGCACGAAAGGCACGTAAAATCCTTGCAAGCATTACTGAAACCAAAGAGTCTGCAATCTCGCGAGAAAAAGAACTTCTAACAAACATTCAGAACAAACTAAACGACACATCAGCTATTGAGAAGCAGATAACTGAAGCGATTAAAAAATTAAGCGAAGATAGAGAACACGACCTACCCCCCGAATTGCAGAAACAATACCTGACAAAATCATCTCAAGAGCGGATAGAAACCATCAATGCACAACTTCGACAACGGCTAACAGAAGCGGCTTCAGTTTCGGTGGGTGTTGAAAGTATTGAAGGTTCATCTGCATCAATTTTAATTGAGGACTTAGCACGAGACAAACAGGGAATATTTGAAATTGCGCTACGCAATGCCCGTTTAGAAACACCGCGTATTCAAAATCTACTGAATTCTCATGAAACGCTTAAACGCGAATATCTTGATGAAGAATTACTCATACTGGAGAGTTATTTGACAGATAAGGAGTTTGAACAAGCAAAAGAAGTTCGGAAACGTATAAATGCTTATTTGGTTGAAGCACAAATCTTGCAGACTGTCAAACAGAATGCTGCTTCTGATGTGGTCGCACTTGAAAATCTCATTATCCGACTGCCTTCACTAACAGGTGATTTAGACGCGCAAACCAAGGAACTACTTCGCGACAACATGCTCACACTAAGAAATGCACGATTCCGAAACATCCAGAGTCGCGTAGAAAAAATGTCGCGAATCAGTGAAGTAGAATATAGTCGTAAACTTGCGCAAATTGAGGCAGCGGTAGCTTTGCAAGACCTTTTCAATCGTTACTATACATCTCTCTTCTGTAGCGTTGACCTATCATCACAATCCAATCAATTCGGCGTATTTAACAAGGGATGGTTCTATGACCAAGAACCTGAATTTGTATTGAGAAGAGAATTTGCAAGTATAGGGAATAAACTTGCAGCCTACGCTGCGGATGCAGATTTCGGTGTCCGTGTCAGAAAACTATGGCGTGCAACAGATGACCAAATCCGACAAGCAGTGATGGCACGACAGTGGTCCGTTGCAAGCGCAATAACCGATAAAGCAGACCTTGATGGAAAAACCCTTGAGACACTACTGAGCGCACACTATGGAAAACTCACAGGATTAGGTGGAGTCAGCCGATTGATGAAGATGCAATTTGAACAGTGGCGAAACCGAGGTGAACCTTCTGAAGATATGCTCAAGGATATGGACTACATCCGAAAAGAGGTAGAACGATTCATTCGGAATGACGTACGGAGCGCAAAGAAGAACCGTAAGAATAATATCCGAATGCGTGAAAAGTTAGACGCCATGCTCAGACTCCGATACGAAGACCCAGATGCTTTCACAGAAGATGAAATAGAAGACATAAAAACACTTATCTCTATTGTTGGCCTGGGAGGTGGTACAAACTTTGTAAATGCTATTTCTGCCAGTGGTGGGAAGACATGGAAAACGTATATACCAGGAAAGATCGCTTTTGATAGTGAAGTCGCTACACTTGTCGGTAAGACCGGTATTGCCTTTGCAACAATTGAAGATGCACGCGTTTTAACAGACACACCACTGGATACCATTGACCGTGTCGACCTACGTGAAGACGGTAACCTACATCAACAAGCAAAAACATTAGCTTCAATACTAATACAAGCACTCCGTGATCCACAGATGCCGACTGCTGCGAGAGTCGGAAATTTCTACTGTAACCTATTCGGTGACGTTGTAGAATTTGATGCACGTGAATCTGCGCTACCCAATAAACCTGTACCCTATCCCATCCTCACCATCCGACGTAAACACAAGACGATGATGGGAGTACGCGGCGATCTCTTCGCAATGGGGGATAACAAAGGTAATTTTGAAGTTGTTGGATTGGCGATGGAAGGGAGAGCAACACGACGGCTCGGAGGCGTTCAAGAAGTTGAGGCATATAAACTTGACCCA
>VXOP01000357.1 GCA_009839975.1 Candidatus Poribacteria bacterium | reverse complement strand
ATAGGTCATAAGTGAACTCATTACCATCTACCATCGCTTCAACTGCCATACCATCTACCATAAGAGCAACGGTTACAGGTTTGACCCCCATAAACTTACCTGCTATATGACGATAGGTGTGATCATAAGTGCCGCCAGCAACGGGAGAATCTATGGATACTGTTGGAACTGGCAATCTTATTGAGAAGATAGAAGTTGCTTTAGCTGTCTTCCCATTGTCATCAGTAGCAACAGCGACAAGTGTAAATTCGCCATCATCTAAGGCATCAGCAGGCGTATACGTAAATCCGTTATCGCTTATTTTTGCTTCAACTGGTTCACCATCAAGTGTAAGACTGAGTGTTACTGGTGTTGCAACACCTGAGAATTCACCTGATATAACGGGTTTGCTAATATCATATATTTGCCCTGCAGCAGGTACATGAATCATAACTGTCGGACCCGGTATATTAATTGTGAAGTCAGTAGATGTCTTAGCAGTTCTTCCGTTAGCATCTGTGACGACTACCATCACCGTATGTGGACCGTCACTCAGGTCATCTGAGGGTGTGTAGGTGAATTGGTTATTGTCGTTCACGGTTGCCTCAACTGCGACACCGTCAATAGAGAGTGCGACCTCTACTGGATCAGCCCCAGAGAAATCACCTGCGATAATCGGTTTACCGTGGTCATACATTTGACCTGCATGCGGTGAGTGAATAGCGACTGTGGGAACCGGTAATACGACAGTAAAGGTTAGAGATGTCTTAGCAGTTAAATCACTGCCATCGGTAACTTCAACAGCGACCGTATATTCACCATCCTCTAAGACTCCATCTGCATTTTCATCTTTTTCAGGCAGTGTATACGTAAATTCGTTATCGGTTACCATCGGTTCAACAGATTCACCATTAATTGTAAACTCTGTAATCTCAACATTGCCACCACCAGTAAAGAACCCGGTAATTTCTTCTACACTGTGATCAAGCATTTGCCCTGAAGCGGGTGCTGTAATCACGACTAATGGGTCTTCACCTTCAATGGCAAACATTACAGTACTTGTACCGACATTACCAAGTATATCAGAAACTTGCACTGTGAACTGATATGCACCACCAGCAAGTTTGTCTGTTCGGGTATAGACAACAGAGTCTAAATCTTGTTCAACCCTATTCTGATCTACAGCAATAGGAACTGCATCTTGAACAACTTCTTCCGGACGGAGTCGGTCTAATGTAACAACAGCTGTGTCTGTGGCACTTACGCCACTGCCATCGCTAACGCCGCTGCCCATTTCACCATCGCCGAAATCAGCAGAAAGTGTTGGTAAGTCATTGACTGTAGCACCTTCTGTTGGGGTTCCAATAGTGATCATCGGACCTGTGTTATCCAAGTTAATCATTGCTAATGCGAAAGTTGCAGAACCGTTTCGTTTTGTTACGCGACCTTCAGGTGTATACCATCCATCGCTGAAATCTGAGAGTTTATCTGCCATCAGTGAGAAAGCGTTATCAGCATCACTGCCAGCAGTAAATGTAGTCTCCATTCCGTTAAGGAGAATACCTGTTAGGTCTTCAACTACTAAATGAGAAGTGTCATTAACGTTGAAACTTACAGCGATTGATTCTTTGAGAGGATACCTACCATCTTGAAGCGGGTGTCTATCAGGCGATTCACCGTCAACTGACGTTACAGTAATATCAGTAATATCACTTAAACGGAGGTTACGGACATGAACCGTGATTATTGGTGAAGGCTTGTCTGCTTCACCTTGAACTTGGACATTGCCGTGTTCATCAACGGTAAGTGCATGATACATATAAGTACCGTTAGGAAGTACCCCTACATCAACTTCAACATATCCATCTTCCAAACTACCTACAGCTGGTTCAGCTTCTGCCCCATCAGGATTAGTTCGAATGAGTTGCAGACTTCCACCGGCATAAGTGATTTCTTCGGCAGTTGGTTGAATATGGAATATAGCAACTGGTGAAGCAACGCCATCTTCTTCAGCAATACCGCCAACGGTATAGCTGCCATCATCATTGGCTTCAATAGGTTGCATCTCACCATACGCATCTCTGTCAGAGACAGCGGTAATGTTTGTAGGTCCGAGTGGTGGGACATCATCAACATTATCTAATGAGAAGTGTGCGTCTACACCATCGACTTGTGGGTATTCAGGATGGTCAAGATTCTTAGGTGTAAGTGCGATAGCGCGTACACGATATTGGTTATCATCTAAGGAGACATCGCGTTCTGCAGCATCGCCTCTTTTGATGGTATCCCCAAGTTTAATGGGTTCGTCCGTTCTGTCTAAGAGTGCAAACTCTCGTGTATCAACGGTTACAGAGTACTTCATTAAAGGCGGAATAGGTAAGGTTGAGTCTCCACCTGTCAGAATATTATGTTGTAGGACTTGGGTAAGTCCTGTTGTAATATCATCCAAATCGGCATCTGTCACCATTTCAGATTCGATTGTGCCAGTAATACGTTCCCAAGTTTCGTCCCCAGGGCGTTTTACCTCAAACCGAACGGCTTCTGTTGGTGGTGATGATCGGGATGGTGAGGTATCACCGTAAGTATAAGCATTGAAAGTAAGTTCATACTTAGGTGCTTTACTATCTGGATTTACCATGCCATCAGAATTCTCAACTGTGATTGCTAACACACCTGGATCAGGTCTGTATGTGTTCTGTACATTAACAGTGATCTCGTGAGCGGTGGTTGTGCTGAGGTCAGCGTTAAGAATATCATCCTTAATTTGACGGTTTCCGGCTGCGTCTTCAGTCAATGCGTAAACCGTAAATGAGAAGACTTCACCTTTTGGATTATAGATGAATTCATCTGGGTTTGCATGATAAGTATCTTCAAGATACCTGTCGTTATGGACATTTCCATCAGGTTCCATCATTGTACCTGTAGAATCCATCAGTGTACCGACATCAACCATAACTGTATATTCACCGCTACCTTCTGCAGTTTCGGTTACGTCACCGATGATTGTACCTTCAGGTAGTGATGTGAAGAGATGAACAGAATCATAGGTATCCCGTTTTGCCCCTGGCTTAATTGTAAGCGTAATGACTGGAGAATCTACCTCTGGATCATACTTATCAACCAATCCACCGACGTTAAAACTACCGTCTTCATTAGGGGTAACTTCAACACCGTCTTGCGAAACGGTAATCATGTTCTGTCCGAGTGGTGCGACATCATCGACGTTATCAACGGAGAACATATCCGTGTAGTCCTCACCTTCAACGGCATCAGAAATATCGCTATCGGCATCGCCGACTGCATAAGCGCGGACCATATAACGGTTTGTATCTAACGCAGCATAAGATGTGCCATCTGGATTTGAGGCAGCATGTGCCGCAGCAAGATTATCCATTTCAATTGTATCGGCTAATGCTGTTGTATCAACAGTGATAACCCACTTGAGATAACTACCTGAATCTTGAATATGCAGCATGTCATCCATATATACATCTGCTAAGGCATTACCGTTGAACGTGATTGCCGCAGTGTCTGTACCTGACATACCTGCAGGATCAGTGAGTTCAACTGTGCCAATATCTGCCCAAGCATCATCGTTCATCCGTCTTGCTTCAACACGAATGGATGCTGTTGCTGGGACAGTTCTACGTGGTGTATATGCGATAAGTTCGATTGTACCTTGCGGTGCACCACTATCAGGATTGGTCATCATGATAGAGGCATCATTCAGATCAACGACCAAGACTTTGGGATCAACGGGATGGACATCAGCATCAAGTTTTACCATGAAGTATTTTTCTTCAGGTGTCGTCATCTTGAGATCCAGTGCGTTTGTTGTAATTGTACGAAGTCTCACGTACTCACCAGCACCAAGTAAATCATCAAAATCGGTTACAGTCCAAGGATGCTGAAATGTTGTTCCCATCGGATGACCTGCTTCTACTAATACAATAGGATCACCGATGGTAACCCAATCACCATCTGCATTCTCGTACTCGACCATGATTGTGCCGGGGTGTGCTGTACCGTGATTCTGTGCCCCAGATCGTCCATCAACCTCAATGGTTAGGGTTAGTTCTTGAGCATTGCGATAGATGACGTTGTTTTCATAGTCATCATCTTTATCGTTAAAGTTGATGTCCCCTAAACTTGCCAATGTGATTTTTGAACTATCATATTCAGGTTTAACGATTCTTAGCCGTCCGAAACGTTCATGAGTTGGACCAATATGAGAACTAATATTTAGCAGGTTATCAATTCCCAATGCACGTAAACCGTACTCTCCGGGTGATCCATCCTCTTTGGGCATGAACACCATTCTCATTTTGCGTTCAGCATCAAAGGTGAGTGGGATTGCATCAATGTCAGCCACCAGAGCACCGAGTAGATCAACAATAAACTGGCTTCTTGCAGGATCTATTGGACGAATACCGAGGCTTGCAAGTACCGGGTCTCCATACTGTTGTATCAATTCAGGTGTTATTAAAGGCAGAACTGAGTGTATTGATGGAAAACTCAAAATTGTCTCAACTAGTACCCGTTCAGACTCAGGAAGGCTAGTCAGAAGCGGATGGTTTTCTAATTGCTCTCTGGCAATACCCCAGATATCCGAAGCTAGCATAGATGATTCTACTGTCAGAGGCAACCAAGTTGTAATCGGATTTCCATCTTTATCAAGAGTTGCGACTTGATAAAGGAGATAACCGT
Source organism: Candidatus Poribacteria bacterium (assembly GCA_009839975.1). Taxonomy (GTDB): domain Bacteria; phylum Poribacteria; class WGA-4E; order WGA-4E; family WGA-3G; genus MSPOR6. Next base: position 1,552 of record VXOP01000357.1, on the reverse strand, counting down.
CATCCCGTCCTAGAATGCCTTTTGTCAGTACACTACCAATGTCTAACAGAGCAGCGGGGCCGCCGTCTTTATCTGTGCTAACAAAGGTGCCATCCTTGTTCAAGTAACCAGAGGTATTGACATCTGCATTAGCAACAGGGGTGAACGTTATAGCTGCTTCAGGGGCAGAGTTATCGCCGATGAAATCAACTGCGATCCTATCTACAGGATCACCATTCGCGTTACGCACAACAGCTTCAAAGTTGTGTTGACGTTCCGTCACGGGGATATTAGCAACCCAGAGCGATTCTGTCGCATAGTCAATTTTTGGCACGGTGAAAACGGATGCCAATTTTGGGTCAAAATTACCCTTAACTTCTTCATTACCCCCAAATTCTGTTAGCAAACCGCCAACATTTCGTCCTAACAACTGCGTTAGTTTATTAAATTCACTAAACGGAATTTGATTTCCTCCTTGAGCAAGAAGGTATAATCTGCCAAGTTCTAATGCAACATCAGGTGTAAGGAGTGCATCAATAATACCGCGATCTTGGAACTGAAGGTTGCGCGGATCAGGCATTGCCCAACTCTCAATCCGATATGAATTTGTTGTATTATCCTGTGTATGCCTTCCAAAGCCATCGACGATTGCTTCACCGAATGCTACAAGATTGATGATATCAAGCATTACAGGCTCATTCAATGTGACTTCAAAATAGTAGAAGACATTACGTCCTGGAATGATACCGACATCCCCCTTCCAAACGACACCCTTAGCTTCATCATAGGGTTCCATTTGCAGTGAGATATATTCTCCATCTAAACCTTCTTGTGAATACCGAAGAACGACTTCTTTGAAGATTTTAGGAAAATCAGGAGCAACTGCGGTCATAGCTGGAAGGTTAATTGCTGCAAGTGTTTCCTCAAGTTTGAAGGTATAAGGAATTGTATCTGCTTGGAATTCTCTCGGTGAAATACGTTTACCTTGTGCTACATCAGCACCGTTGAGTTTAAATTGGACACTACCGCTCGTAAGTGCGTTTGGCACGCGAACATACACGTTCATGTTATCGCTTGCCAGATACTTTTTCTCTGGATTCACGTTGGTATAAAGTAAATCTGTAAGAGCGGGTGTAATAGCGTTTCCGAAGTTTTCACCGTCTAACTGCGGTGGTTCATTCTGAAAGACAGAAAAAGGTTCTCGTGTAGTCAAGGCAGATCTAATCTGTCTAATCTGTGCCTCAGGCAAAAACCCATCTGGGATCTGATTCAACACAAAATCAACAGCCTCAGCAACAAGATCATTAGGAGCATTAGGATCGATTGTAAGTCCAGCACTGGTGATGAAGTCTTCAATAAATCCTCTTCCATAAATTGGGTTTAGAGAGAGACCACCAAGTCGTGACTGGCCGTTTAGGTTTGAAGGGATAAGATCATCAGGTTGCTCACCATCACCGGGTTGCTCACCATCACCGGGTTGCTCACCATCACCGGGCTGGTCGCCATCACCGGGTTGTTCACCATCGCCTGGTTGTAAGCCTGCGCAAGCTTGTACCACTACCACAGTATTATA
>VXOP01000192.1 GCA_009839975.1 Candidatus Poribacteria bacterium | reverse complement strand
GCATAGAAGCTTCTAACCTGAAAAAAGTGAGTTGTGATAAAGGAAACTTATCTTATGTAGACCATAATAGTAGTCAGCATCTCTTCCAATTTTTAGAGTTTAACTGTTATGGTAAATCAACAACAGGGAATAACATAATTACACCGTTTGTATTGGGATTTGAAGAGTTCTTCTCACAAGTCTTCTATCTTGGTCCTAACCGTATCAATCCACAGCACTTCTACCATTGGAAAGGTACACACCCGAAAAAGATTGAGTTTTCGGGTTTCGGAGCGATTGACGCTGTCCTTTCGGGAGGAATACGGAAGTTAAAATCCTCGAATGCAAAAGACGCAACACTAATTGAAGATCGGATTTCCGAGTGGCTTCAAAAGATGAAACTTGTCCACTCTTTTCGGGTTATTCCGACCAAACTTTTAGATGATCAGAATTACGAAGTTCGTATCCGAAAAAGTCCTAACAGCGCGGAAGTGACATTAACAGACATGGGTTACGGCTTAGCTGATGTTTTACCTATGCTAATTTATTGCTACTATGTGGAGGAAGGTTCAACGTTAATTCTGGAACAACCTGGCGTTCATCTTCATCCTATGGTTCAATCAGAACTGGCGGACTTCTTCATTGAGGTTGTCAACGAACGCAACCTGCAGATTCTGGTAGAAAGTCATAGTGAACACCTTTTAACCCGTCTGCAACGGAGAATTGCAGAAGAAAAGATTAGCAGCGATCAAACTGCTCTCTATTTTTGTGAGAATAAAAACGGCAGCTCAGAACTTATTCCTTTGGATTTAGATGAATTTGGTAACATCAAAAACTGGCCGAAAAACTTCTTTGGCAACGAGATGGGAGACCTATTTGCAATGACAAAGGCACAAAGTGAACGGCGAAAGAGGATGGAGGCTGAATGAACGTTGTTGTCGTAGATACGAACGTGTTGGTCATTGCCAATGGTGAAGCAGACCATGCTTCTTTGGATTGTATAGAACACTGTCAAAACCGACTTGAGACAATCCTCTCTCGTCCTGAAAAAGTTGTTATTGACGACGGTTGGCGGATTTTGGGTGAGTATGATGACAATACAAAACCAAACACACGAAAAGGGGTTGGTGATCTGTTTGTGAAAACGTTGATGCAAAATCAGGGGAATCCGAACATCTGCAGTTTGGTACACATCACATCATTAAAAGGAAACGGTACCGATTTTCAAGAATTTCCAACTGACAATGCGTTAAGTGGTTTTGATCCAGACGATAGGAAATTCATCGCTGTCACTCTTGCATATCAACAAGACACAGGAGAAACCGCAACAATCTTATTGGCAATCGACAGAGGTTGGCTTCAATTTACGAACGCGCTTGCAATTCACGGGGTCACTATCGACCTTATCTGCAAAAAGGACATCCAACGTCCACGCCAAAACTAAAAGAAGGTATCAATATGTCAAAAGTCACCATAGATAATCCAGTAATTAACAGTCCGTTTGAAGAACCGCAACGACATTTTAAATTTACGCCGCGCGGGATTACTGAGGATATTGTTGAGGGTAGACGAGAAAGTGAATACTTTATTCCGATGCCGAAACCGAAAAAACAACCACAAGCGGATCAAACGAAGCTTTTCCCTGACCCAGAAGTTCGGGAAGCGAATGTGTTTATCAACAAAGTACGCGCCCAGGTAACAGCATGGCGCAAGAGTGGTTATCCTGGCGCAACACCAACAACAAAACGTCTCCTTGAGTATTGGAACAATCCTGAAAACGAACCACGTCTCTTTTTCTGTCAACGCGAAGCCGTGGAAACCGCTATCTATCTTAATGAAATTGAAAACAAGAATCGTCGTGATGCATTCCATCAAGAGTTACTAAACGCAAACAACGAAGCGAACCCTGACTTATACCGAATTGCATTTAAGATGGCAACCGGCACTGGTAAGACATTGGTCATGGCGATGCTTATTGTGTATCATACGTTGAACAAAAGAGCAAATCCCCGAAGCGAACGTTACTCGGATGCTTTTCTCATTGTCACGCCAGGTGTAACTATTCGGGATCGACTCCAGGTGCTCCTACCTGAAAATCCTGAAAACGACTATCAAAAAATGAATCTTTTGCCTCGTGCGGACTTTGACACGCTCTGTCAAGCGAAAATTGTCATTACAAACTATCACGGTTTTCAGACTCGAAAAAAGGACGAGTTGAGTAAAGTCGGCGCGCAGGTGCTGGGTGAAGAAAACGCAAAAAACTTCACTGAAACTCCTGATGAGATGGTGGCACGGGTCTGTCGTAGTCTCGGTAGAAAGAAAAACATTATTGTACTGAACGATGAAGCACATCACTGTTTCCGCCGCAAACAGGATAAGGAAGCTGAGTTAGCTAACGACAATCCACGCCTTTGGATAAGTGGACTCTATGCAGTAAATGAGAAATTAGGTATAAAAACTGTTTACGATTTATCGGCAACTCCATTCTTCCTCAGCGGTTCCGGTTATTCCACTACTACACAAAGTGGTAAGAAGCTCAAGGAAGGCGTTCTGTTTCCGTGGGTCGTATCAGATTTTGCATTGATAGATGCAATAGAAAGTGGTATCGCAAAGGTGCCACGTGTGCCCGTTGCAGACGATACAATGGCAAGTGATCCGATATATCGTCGACTTTGGGATACTATTCGTACTAAACTGACGGGCATTTCTACGGATGGGGAACCGCAGCTGCCACAAGAATTGGAGACAGCACTCCAAACCCTTTATGCCAATTATGAAAAAGCTTATGATTTATGGCAGAAGGATCAACACGGATTGACACCACCTGTCATGATAGTCGTTTGCAATAATACAAAGGTATCCAAACTGGTTTACGATTGGATTGCAGGATGGGAGAAACTAACTTCTGACGGTGAGAAGATCCTCGTTAAAGGGAATTTGCCGATCTTCAATAACGAAGAGGATGGCGCGTGGAGTGACAAGTTAAGCACACTGTTGATTGATAGCAAACAGTTGGAATCTGGTGAAGCACTTAGTGACACTTTTAAGAAAGCTGCTCAAACACAGATTGAACAGTTCAGACGTAAGATGAATGTGGAGAAAGTCACAGATGCCGATATACTGCGTGAAGTTATGAACACTGTTGGTAAGCGAGATAAACTCGGTGAAAATATCAAGTGTGTTGTTTCAGTTTCCATGTTAAGTGAAGGATGGGATGCAAGACGAGTAACGCATATCCTTGGTGTACGTGCATTTAGCACACAGCTGCTCTGTGAACAAGTTGTCGGGAGAGGTTTACGCCGCTCCACTTATGATTTTGAAAAGACAACAATTAAAGTTAATGACAATGAGATAGAGTTGGAAACTTTTCCCCCAGAATACGCTGAGGTATATGGCGTGCCGTTCTCATTTATCCCTGCGACCGGCAGTGGAAAAACCATCCAACCAAGTCCTGTGACAGAAGTTAAGGCTTTACCTGAAAGAAAAGCAAAGTGCGAAATCACATTCCCAAAAATTGCTGGCTACCGACCACACCTGCCTTCTAAAAGGTTAGACGCTAATTTTACTGAAGATTCCCACTATGAACTCTCAACAAAAGAGATTCCAGCGCGTATAGAAATTGAGTCTATTACAGGTGTGACAATAGAGGTAGAATTGCCTTATCTGAGTAAGTTCCGCGAACAACAAACTGAGTTTTTTCTTACCAAAGTTCTAACACATAATCATTTCTATGCCTCTGATGGTGATGCTAAATGGTGGCTTTTCCCAGAGTTACTCCAAATCACACGCAGATGGATGAAAGAATGCGTTACCTATAAAGACAACACCTATCCACAGTATTTTAATATCAATGAGATCGCACGCAAGGCAGCACACCGAATCTACATGGGGATCGTCAACGCGACAGAACAAACCGTTGAGACAGGTCCTGATGACATTGAGTCTGAGAAAACTATTCTCCCAATTTATGAGCAATCCTCTCGTCAAAACGGGCGTACTGGTTCAACAACTGATTTTTTATATGAAACTTCACAGTCAACCTGGGAAACAAGAGCAGACAAATGCCACATATCACACGTTATTGCGGATACGGATTCTTGGGAACAGAAGGCTGCGCAGGCACTCGAACAGATGGAGGAGGTAATTTCTTACGTCAAGAACCATCATACTTTAGGTTTTACCATTCCTTACATCAACCACAACGGAGAAAACCGACGATATGTTCCTGATTTTATTGTCCGTATTCAAAGCGACTCCACTGATGATATTTTGAACCTAATTCTTGAGGTCTCAGGCATGTCAAGGGAAGATAAAAAACAGAAGGTCAACACGATCAAGAATATGTGGTTACCAGCAGTGAACGGTTGTGGTGAGTTTGGGAAATGGACTTTTCTTGAAAGTACCGATCCGTGGAACATACAGAACAGTATTCGTGAGTTTATGAAACAGTATGCGTAGTCATCACCGCCTCTTAATTCTACTCTCTCCCGTTCTAATCTGGTTAATCATCTTTTTCATTCTTCCACTTATCTCTATATTCATCTTTAGTTTTCTGGAGCGGGATACTTATGGGGGTATAAGATGGATCTTCACCTTTGAAAACTATCTACGGTTTTTTGATGGAGTCTATCTTAAAACGTTCTGGCGTTCAGTGTCAACTGCATTCGTGTGTACGGCAATATGTCTGCTTGTCGGTTATCCGTTCGCGTATTATCTTGCATGCTACCGACCTAAATGGCGGAATGTGTTGTTAATCCTTGTCGTAGTTCCTTTTCTTACGAACTTCCTTATACGTACCTATGCTTGGATTTTGATCTTACGGACAGAAGGTCTGCTAAATAGTTTTCTCACATTTCTCATACCCGGTATTCAACCCTTAGAACTTCTCAATACACCCGTAGCGGTTCAGATTGGCTTGATTTACGGTTATTTACCGTTTATGATTCTTCCACTGTATGCAGCATTAGAACAGTTGGATATGTCTTTAATAGATGCAGCGAAAGATTTAGGAGCATCACCCCGTCATGCTTTCTGGCATATCACGTTACCTCTCAGTCTTCCCGGTATCCTTGCGGGTTCAATGTTAGTGTTTATTCCGACGGTCGGAGCATTCCTAACACCTGACTTACTTGGTGGCGGAAAGGTGAATTACATAGGGAATGTGATTGAGGGACAGTTCAAATCTTCACGTGATTATCCATTCGGTTCTGCACTCTCCTTTATGTTGATGGTTATAGTCACTGCAGGTACAGTTCTCTACTTTCGAGCATTACGGGATAGTGATCCAGCAGAGAATCATTAAGGGTAGTATATATAATTATATATAATAACGTGAGTTTGATAAATGTAGCGCAAACTGTTAGTTTGCGGACTAATATGCACAATCTAACAGATTGTGCTACATAGTGGCAACTTAGGTTATAATGGAACACTAAGAGGAGCAGAAATTTCTTATGAAACGATTTTTGCAGTTCAACATCGTCCTGGTGTTCCTTTTTCTCTATATTCCGATATTGGTTGTTGTCGTCTTTTCGTTCAATAGCGGAGATCAGATTGCGGTTTGGGAAGGTTTCTCACTTGAATGGTATGGGAAGATGTTTAAGAATGGTGACGTATTGGATGCCTGTCAATACAGTCTTATCATTGCGGGGTTAGCAACGTTTATCTCAACGATAATTGGCACTGCAGCAGCATTGGCACTTGAAAAACATAGATTCTTGCTGCGTTCAGTTGTTATCCGATTATTGTATCTGCCGCTCATTATTCCAGATATTGTGTTAGCGATTGCGCTGCTGATGTTTTACAATAGTGTACATATCCCCCTTGGATTAACCTCGGTTATATTAGCACATGTTGTGTTCAATGTTGCTTATGTTACCATAGTGGTGCGTGCGCGTTTGCAGGGGTATGATTATACGGTTGAGGAAGCTGCACTTGATCTTGGTGCAAACGAATGGCAGACGTTCTGGCGAATTACGTTTCCGCTCATCGCTCCCGGTATTATTGGTGGGGCACTGCTGGCATTTACGTTGTCAATAGACGACTTTGTTATCACATTCTTCACTACGGGTGTTGGGAAAACGACGTTATCTGTATATATCTATTCAAGCATTAAGTTTGGACTCACACCTGAACTGAATGCAATTTCGTCAGTGTTGTTGGTAAATTCTATTGTGTTCGTGTTACTCTTTGTAGGGTTTCGTGGGAAGACCAGACAAGGGATATAGCTAATACACATCT
>VXOP01000036.1 GCA_009839975.1 Candidatus Poribacteria bacterium | reverse complement strand
AGTCCCGACAAATGCCAAACGCGCATTTGGCGTTGATTTGGTAGGGACGATATGTTTATAGAAGGCTGAAATATGAGTAAAAATCCACATATCATAGATTTTGATAAACAAATCCCGATTGACCGCGGCACAGGTGTGAAAACGGTCCCATTAACGGGTAAATGGATCGACTCAACATCACTGACCAATGGTATTACCATGTTTGAACCGGGAGCAGCTATTGCCAGACATTACCATAACTGTGATGAATCGGTGACAATCTTGGAAGGTGAAGCCACTTGCGAAGTAGATGGTGAAATCTTCAAAATGAATGCTTACGATACAACCTTTGTTCCCGCTGGTATCCCACACCGGTTCTGGAATGAAAGCGATACCACAATGAAAATACTTTGGACCTATGCTTCTGTTGAGGTAACCCGCACATTTACCGAAACCGGTGAAACAGTTGGACATTTAACAGCCGCAGACCAAGCAGTCGTATCGTAGTTAAACAGAAGGAATCTTTTTGATGTCTGTTAGAGACTATATTAAACAAAATCAGACTGCCTTGTGTAGTTTGCTTCAAGAACTCGTCAGAATCCCAACCATCAATCCACCAGGCGAAAACTATGCAGAGATGATTGAACTCCTTGATGAGAAGTGCAAAACGTTGGGGATGAAAACAAAAATTGTAAAAGTACCGAAGCGAACTGCTGAACAGATTGTTCCGAACGCAGCAGATTATCCAAGATTCAACCTAATAGCAAGATGGGATGTCGGAGCGGAAAAGACAGTGCATTTCAATGCACACTATGATGTTGTACCAGTAGCTGGACAATGGCGACATAACGACCCTTTTAGTGGTCAGATTGAAGGAGACTGGTTATACGGACGTGGTGCAGACGATATGAAGGATGCAATAGCAGCGCTACTCTTCGCAATTAAAGCTGTTCAAGATAATGACATCTCCCCACTGTTCAACATTGAATGTTCGTTCACATGTGATGAAGAGACAGGAGGTCAATTAGGCGCAGGATATATCGTTGAGAAAAAGTTAGTCAAAGCCGATTACGTTGTAAACTGTGAAGGTGGTGCCGAAATGAACATCGGCAACGGACACAACGGCGCACTATGGTTCGAAATTGAGGTACAAGGGAAAGCAGCACACGGATCACATCCTGAAAAAGGTGTGAATGCTTTTGAAAAAACTGCAGAAATCGTCTCCGTACTGCAGCGACTAAAACGTCGACTTAGGTCCCCAGAACGTGCCTTCATTCTATCTGATGGAACGGAACGATTTCCCAGCTTGAATCTCGGTGGAACTTTTCAAGGCACCGAAGGAGATAAAGTCAACACTGTTCCTGCACGCCTATCTTTCTCTCTTGATAGACGTATCACACCTAACGAGAAGCTTGAACTTGCTGAGCTTGAGTTAATGGAGACGATAAACAGCGCAGCTGACTTCTACGAGGATATGAACCTCAATACACAAGCAATCTTACGAATTCATCCATGTTTGACAGACACCGAATCGCCGTTAGCGAAAGGTTTTGCAGCTGCCGTGCGAACAATTCGACACAAAAAACCGATTTTCAAGACAACAACAGGATTTACCGATTTGCACTATTTTGTCAACACAGGTCTAACCGGAATAGGTTACGGACCACGGGGTGAGGGTGGACATGCAATCAACGAACGCGTCTTTATTCCTGATCTGGTCCGGACTTCCGCTATCTATGCAACGTTTATGACAAGAACAGAATTATAAAATGTAGCACAATCTGCCAGATTGTGCCGTTCACCGTTTCATTTCTAACAGTATGTAATAATGCAAAGTCTAATAGAAATGGTATAACTACTCATGAACAGAAACAGCGGCATGACTCGAATTCAACTTATCATTCTTGTAACCTTAGTAATTGTGATCGGAGTATTCTCCTATCCACCTTGGGCAGAATACAGAAAAGTAACACAAGCAGATATCAACGTTGAAACACTGGCAATCGCTATCAAAAAATACTACAAACATACACAGCAATACCCCACAAGTCTTGAACAACTATTGACGAACCCAAATTCAGATTCCAGGCGGAGTGCATATCTAAAATCAATACCAGAGACCCCTTGGGGCGGGAATTATACGCTAATACATGACCATTTTAAAGTAGGTATTGCCAAAGATCATAAACGGGTACCTGAGAAATATCGTATAGGGGGTATCGCTGAAATAAGCAGAGTCTATCTTATGGATGCAACAGAAGGTGAACAGTATTGGTGGTAATCTTTGGAACACATAGTGATACAAATCTTCATTAGTATATTAGGTTTAGCAATTGGAAGTTTTTTAAATGTATGTATCTATTGCATCCCGCGTGAAGATCTGTCCATATATTCACCCAGACGTTCCTTCTGTCCAGAATGCAATGAATCCATAGCAATTTACGATAACATACCCCTCTTGAGTTATCTAATCTTAGGAGGAAAATGTCGCAAATGTAAAACCAAGATTTCAGTAATTTATCCATTAGTTGAAGTAGTCACAGCTATCCTGTTTCTCGTCATGTATTACAAATTCGGCAAATCTGGAAAGACACTTGAATTGATTCATGCCTTAATTTTTGTATCTGTACTAATACCGATTTTTGTCATTGATGCACAACACCTGATTATCCCTAACACAATTAGTATCGTTGGACTTTCACTCGGTATCTTAATCGTAGGTCTGACAGCCTATTATAGTCAAGATTTAGATTATTTACGTGATAGACTAATAGGTTTTGTTCTCGGTGGATTAAGCTTGGGATTGATAGCGATAATCGGCAGTGCGATAATGCGAAAGAAGGCAATGGGCATGGGAGATGTAAAGTTAATGGCACTCATCGGTTTATATCTCGGAGCATTTCCAGCACTCCCTTTAGTCATAGGCTTATCTGCCTTCGGTGGTGCATTAATTGGAACGATCTTGATATCAACAGGCAAGAAAAGTCGTCAGAGTCCGATACCTTATGGACCCTTTATCGCAGGTGCAGCAGTTATAGTGTTACTCTGGGGTGATATGCTCTGGGAAAAATACCTACAGTTGGCAGGCTGGAATTAAAACTGCTCTGAAACAGAACAATCTGTGGATTCAACACTTGTAACGAACAACTTTGTACACTATAATCCTATATATTATAAAGGAGCAATTCTATGGACATAAAAGAGGCAATAACTTCAAGAAGATCAGTTTTCAAATTCAAACAGGAACCCGTACCCAACGAAGTAATTGAACAAATCTTCAGTTACGGAATTTGGGCACCAAACCATCATATCACAGAACCGTGGCGATTCACCGTTATCGGTGAAAAAACGAAACTGATACTCGCCGAAAGATACCGTGATATAAAAATGGAGGATACACCAGACCACGTTGATGCAGTAAATCTTGCGAAGATAGGTCAAATGGCTTACGAAAAATTTATGTCTAAACCGGCCATCATTGCAGTGTCCTGTATACAGGACGGAGATGAACAAAGACAACGCGAAGATTATGCAGCTACCTGTTGTGCAATGCAGAACGTCCAACTCGCAGCGTGGGATGCTGGTATTGGCATGCAGTGGAGCACAGGAAAAATCACGTTGGAAGAAGCCACATATAGACTGCTCGGTATAGATTCATCAGAAGAATACATTATCGGTTTCTTCTATACCGGTTATCCTGCAGAAATAAAGGATCCGCACCGTAAACAAGCAGCTGAGTTTATGCGATGGGTAGCTTAGACAGATAGTTTGTATGCTTCTTTAGCATTCTTCCAGAAATACTTCTCTTTTGCCTCATCGCCTTTTGCACTGAAGTAATCATTCACTATTTTTTGGACGACACTGTATTCTGCGAAACGTTCAGACACAGGCCAATTGCTTCCATAGATAAGTCTGTCTTCACCGAACGCTTTCCATAATACATCAATCGTCGGTGTGTAGAATGTTACATCATCTGGAGCAGGTTTCTGTCCTGAATGCTCTGCTAAACCAGAAACCTTACAAAATACATTTGGATAACGTGCAACCTCTTGAATTGCTGTCACCCAGTCTGAATCTGGAGCGTTACCGTCAACTCGTACACCCGCAACGTGGTTAATCACAACCTGCATTGTTGGTGTATGTTCAACTAAGGTAGGAACCTGTTTTAACGCGTCGGGGTTAATCAGAAGGTCTAAAGTCAGTTCTTTCTGAGCCAGTTTCTCAATATTCTTCATGAAACCTGTATCACCGAGTGAATTTAGATGACCACTCCCAATACGAATTCCTCGGAATAACGGGTTTGCAGAGAACCGATTTAGACTTTTTTCAAAGTCATCATCGTAAGGGTTGATATTACCAACTAATCCGACGATGAAGTCTTCTTTTTCAGCAAGATCAAGTATCCATTGGTTATCCTCTATCCAGCGACTTGCTTCAACAACGACAGTCCCTGTTACACCTTCAGGAACAGCAAGTTTCTTGTAGTCTTCTGGCATCACTTTTCGGTATAGAAGATCATCATCTGGATTCGGCCACGGTACACCTTCGGGACGAGTGGGGTCATAGAAATGCGTATGTGTGTCAATAATCATAAAAATAAAACTCCTCATTATATTTGGATGGCAATGTTACGAATATTCTGCGTTTTAATCCTCATAATACTGCAGTTGACGTTAAGTGGTTGTTTTGCTCCAGATGAAGTAGAACGCAAACGTAGGGAACTTCGACGCGAAGCAATGAAACTTGAAATGGGACAAGCACTAAACCCAATTGATCCAGAAGGACACATCCAGTTAGGTAAAACATATCACCAACTGGGTGAATTAGAAAAAGCAACACAATCTTTCCAAACAGCAATTTCACTTGACGATAGACACCCCCATGCCTATAACAATCTCGGTTTAGTTTACATTGACCAACGATTATTTCTCCTTGCTATAGAGATGTTTAGGGCTGCCCTTGAAATAGATCCGCAAAATCCCGCCTTTTACAATAATCTCGGTTTTGCTTATGATCTGTCGGATAGATTTCCAGAGGCATTAACTGCATTCCAAAAGGCAATTGAAATCGATCCAGAGTTTGTAGACACGTATTACAATCTTGCCGATGCATATCTCAACCAAGAACGCTATAATGATGCAATTAAACACTATCAAACAGGTATAGAACTTGATGGTGGTGATGCTACCGTCTATTTTAATTTAGGACTCGCGTATGAGAAAACAGCAGATAACCACGCTGCTATAATCGCCTACGAAAAAGGGGTATCTCTGGACCCAGATGAAATAGAGGCGTATTATCGCCTCGCATCTGCTTATGTGAAAAAAAAGGATTACGTCATGATGAACCGTTATTTAGAAACTTTTCTAAAACGTGCCAAAGGTGTCCCGCGCTTTGAACAACAATATCTTGATGCAATAAGACTGCAACAACAGTATAATAATAGGTGAAATCTAATCTGCTTCTTTCACTTCCCCTCAACTTCTGTCCTTGTCTGGTAACGGATTGTTAATTTTGGACGGAGACTTTCGTCTTGACTCTCTTTAGACGTAAACACTATAGGCGCGATACCATCCCGCAGTGCAAACAGATAACCGTAGTTGTAATCAGGATTCTTAACCCAGAAGCGAACCGCATCTGTAATTAAATCACTCTTAAATGTATACCGTTGACCTTGTTCTTTGATCTTAAATTCCCCATCTATTCTATGTGCAACATCCTCAGAACCGTTGTAATCGCTTTCTCTATCTCCATCTATCCCCCTGAGCATAGCCTGTGCCGGAGATTTATTCCACGGTAGGTTACGATGAAGAGGACTGTTGTAAGTCAGTTCATTCTCTTGCGCCATATCTGATGTGCCTCTACCTTCTTTCCAGGGTAGCAATACTCTACGTAGTATTACTGTTTGTTCAATTTCAGGATCAGTTTCCTCAACATTTAGACTGATAGAAACATCTAATACCTGTTCAGGATCTCTGATACTCATGTCCTCAAATGCATCATATAGATCAAATGCAACGAAGAAAACGCTACCTGTAGGATCGCTTATGAGTGTTGTTTCAGCACCTGCGTTGTAATTACGGGTTTTCCGGTCTTTGTTAACCTTTAAACTAGTATCCTGTAGTCCACCCGAGAATGTAACTAATTCTCCATCTCCAAAGGTAATCTCATTTTCTGATGGTAGGCTAAAATCTATCTTTGTTTGTGTGTTTTTAATCGTAAGACTGTAAGACTTATCTATCTCAAATTGTGAAGTCAATAGCATCACACGATTCTGTCTACTGTCCAATAATGCTAATTCTACCTCAATTTTTGGCGTTATATTATAGATTTCAATGTTTTCTACTGTTTCAGCTTCGAGTGCTTTGTCAAACTGAAGTTGAATAGCAGTTTGTGATAACGGA
>VXOP01000146.1 GCA_009839975.1 Candidatus Poribacteria bacterium | reverse complement strand
GTTTTTCTTATTGTGATTGACGTGTATCATCTTTCCTTTAAATTGACATTTGCTTTTTGATGAATAAGTAATCTTCCAGAACACTATCTTCTAATTGACATGATAGGCAGTGTTCATTGTGTGTTTTCAAGTGCATGTTTTACTCTCTCCAGATCAACGGATACTTCTGAGTCTTTAGTATATTCGTTATTTTTCCTGGCTTCCTTGAAATCTTCTATTGCACCATTAAGATCATCCATTGCTTCTTTAATCTCGCCGCGTGTGTGATAGCATAAGGCAATATCTGGGTCTTCTATAGGATTATTTTTGTTTTGACCTATAGCAAAATTGATGTCGGTCAATGCATCTTGTAATAAAACTTGAGACTTCTGGATATTTCCCATTCTGGCTTCAGTTTTGGCAAGATGTAGTTTGGCATCTGCGAGATTGTTATAAGCAGTATAATCCTTGTGCATTCTAATTATGTTGTTATAATCATCAATAGCACTTTGACAAAAGCGTTGAGATGCAGCAAAATTACCTTTCTCATATTTTGATTTAGCAAGAAGTGTTTTCGCGGCACCTTGATTGTGGTACGCTGTGATCAAGGCTGGGTTTAATTGAAGCGTTTCATTTAAGTCCTCGATAGCACCAAGATAGTCTTTATTCTTCATTTTAGTCTTGCTATGAACCAAGTAGATATAGGCTTTGATTGGATCCTTCTCTTGCCACTGTGCTAAAGGTTCTATTTTATGTGTCTGGTAAAGCAATTCCTTGAGAATATTTGCGGAGATAGCACGACTATAATAATCTTCGCTTCCGACGTTTGTTCCTATGACTTGTCCTTTGCTGTTTAGTAAAGGACCACCGCTATATCCTTCCTCAAATTTGGCTTTTATCCGCAACCATTGACCGTTGTTTAATGTGCTGTGAAATGCACCATCAGTGGTCATGTATTCTCCATAAGGACATCCAATTGCTTTAACGATTTCTCCTTTCACGACTAAATCACTGTCTCCGATTGGATAAGGTATACCCTGTCCTTCAACTGCCAGAATGGCAAGATCGTTTTTTGCATCAAATGCCGCGATACCTATAATAGCGTAATCCGTGTTAGTAGCTGATAGTTTTGCGGAAACTGATGTAGTACCTACGACGCAGTGAATATTCGTTGCAATTAGGTTCTCCTTAACGAAAAAACCGCTACCACTGTTAAGCCCTTTTGCTCTGATTGAAATGACCATAGGTTTATCTTGGGTCGTTGTGCTATTTTGTTTGGCTTGTTTTTCTATTTTCTCCATAAGATTTCCCCAGAATGTACAGTGTTGCATAGATAGGTCCTGTGCAAAAAACGTAATTACTATCCATCTCGGTGATGGTTTGTTTGGTCAATCAAAATAAGCAATCAACTACTCGTCAGTCGGATAATCACAATCTATCACCTCATTAACAGTCTCGCGCCAAGTGTTTTCAAGCAACATACGGAAAGACATGGGTTTGTCATCAGGACCGGCAGTTTCCATTGTCCCGTGTTCTGTGGCGTTTTTATACGCTTCTTCTAACGTTTTGATTAGGTCCTGTTTGTATGTGGTGTCGCTGTTGCCTTCAAGATGTTGCCCTTTTGTTTCACAGATCAGGAGACGTTGTTGTCCCTTCTTGTCTCCTTGCACACAAGCGATAAAGTCAGGATAAACTCGGTCACGTCGCCAGCCTTGCAAGAAATATCCTTGCCTCGCGGCGATACGATGCCACCACTGAATTGCATCTTTTTTGTCCAGATAAAGCGCGAAATCTTTCTCCAAATTGTTGAAATCTGCCTCATATACTGGGTTAAAAAGGTTAAGCTGCACTGGACTTGCATCTGAACGGGTTAGACGTTTTGCGTCTTTTGAAATAACAACTTCAATCGTTTTTTCCAACTCAAAATTCAACGCGACATCTGTTTCAAGACTAAACCTAATTTGATTATTCTGCAGTTTTTCTCGAAAAATAGATTCAGCGAGAGTATCTATCTGTGTGCGGAGTTTGTTTTTCAAAACTTCGGAGAGATATAACCGGTTTGTAAATAACTTGTCGTCATCAGTACCTTGTTTTTTATAGGTTTGGAGGGTGGCTTTAACGATACGCGCCGCTTGCCAAGGATTTGGAATTACATCATTCAAGCGGCGAACGAAAAATGAGACTTCCAATTGTTGAGTTACACTCTCTAATTCGATTTTCTCAGGATCTTCATTGTCTTGTAGATGGATAGTGGCACGAATTTCTTTTAGAAGTTCTTGGTCATCTAAATTTATAGATTGAATTGCTCCGAGTTGACTCCAGTTAATCGCACTGAGAATGTCACGTTCATAATTTAGTAGGTCCCAACTACGTCCTTGTTTGTGCAGAACTTGTGGCAGAAAAATATCCATCTTACGGTATTTCTTCCTACGTTGGATGCTTTTCTTTTCACGATCCGCATCCTTGCTCTCAACGTATTCCGCAAGTCCTGTTAACCCTTCTGCTTCTAAACCCTTTTTGACATTGTCAACAGCATCACCGACTTTTTGATTGAAACAGTAAATATAGCAAGTATCTAATTCCGTTCTATTCGTTGCACGGGCATGCGGTTGACGCATGACTCTACCGATTAGCTGCGTCATAGCTGTTTTTGCTGTCGTGTTATCAAGTAGTGCCAGTTGATAAGCAAATGGACAATCCCAACCTTCCTTTAGTGCGTCCTTTGTGATGATGTAGCGCACAGGACAAAAAGGACTGAGCAGATCAACACCTTCAAGTTCATCTTGTTCAGAAGATTTTATCTTGATGTGTTCCTCTGGTACACCGAGTACCTTGATGAGTTCATCACGAGCATCTAATGCATGCACTTTTATTCCATCCCGTTGCTTTTTACCAGTGCGATCAACCCGAACCACTGCGATAGGACGGATGTAGCGATTTTCTTCTTGCTGAAACTCCTTTGCTGCTTCTTCCAATTTATCCCGTTCTGTCTTTGCTTCCGCAAGTGTATATTTCCAATCAGAATTTGGAAAGTTGCGGAGTTGAATCGGGATTTTAATCATCTCTTCCTCTTTAAGTGCTGTGCCAGTGATGTTGACAAGGATGTTACTGATTCCGAGCTGCGGTGTAGCAGAAAGTTCCAACACAAAGCGCGGATTGAGACGATTCACTGCTTTGACAAACTCCCGATTGTTTTCAGCTGTTTTGCTCCCGTAAGCCTTGTGCGCTTCGTCTAAAATCACTGTCGGTCGTATCAACTTTAGCACATTAAAGAGACTCTGCTTAATCAGTCTGTCTGCGGGATTTGCAGCGAACATACCACGCATCTGTCCTGGCTCATCGAGTTTTACGGTCTCAAGGTCTGGATATTCCTCCGATAATGCCTGATGTTTCCTCATAGCGTCTTCAATCGGAAAGAAGGAGTCATAGCCGCTGCTATCACGAAATATCTTTAGAAATTCTTTATTTTTCTCTCGGTTTGCGGATGGTAGCATCAAAAGCATTACACAGAGGTGGTTCTGAACATCTTGATTTGTAAATCTATCGTCTTTTTCAAGGAGTTTAACGCGGTCACCAGAGGCGCGGTCCAAGATCTGTCGGTAGGGATGTTCTTGATTGCGAAATGCATCGCGCGTTTGTGAATAGATGGCTTTAGTTGGCACAACCCATAGCAGGAATCCTGTGCCGATTTTGAGTCGCCGTACGGCTTCAACACCTAACAGCGTCTTTCCGCCACCTGTTGGCACTTTTAGACAAACATGCGGGATCGGTTCACCAGAAGCGGTTTCCCGTGTAATATATTCTGGAATATGATTCTCACCGTTTTCGTCTGGTACTCCCGGTAACCCCGATTTCTCGCGAAGACTTTCCCACGCGGCGCGCGGGAAATCCGCAGCTGCGCTGGCTAAGGCAGCAGATTGTTCTCTCAAAACTGGTGGAAGTGCACTAAGGTCGACTGCAGCAAATTCTTCTACTTGCTGACGTGCCTTTTTCAATTCCTCAAGGTAGCGGTCCAAAGTGTCTAATGCTTGTTGTTGATAGTCTTTCAGTTCCATTTAGTTCTCTGCGATTTGATAGATGCTATAGGGGAGTTGGCAGAAGGTAATACCCATCGGTGTAAGTTCTTTTTGACTCATAAACTTATGAGACGCGTAGACATAGGCTTTTTTGCCTACTGCTTTGCATTCCTTGGCTATCTGCTCAGCACGTTTCGCATCTAAAGCGGACTCGTTGCTCTCTAAAAAATCAAGTGTCGGTTCATAGATGAGATAAAAACGTGTGTCCCTTGTTTCACCGAAGCAGTAATTCTTCTGCTGTGCTTTGACCTCTAATTTACTACCGGTAGCAGCATAAGCAACATAGTTCGCTAAGGTTTCATAGGTTGGGAGTGAGTCACCCGTGAGCATCCCCTCAGTGTCAATTGTATCACCGAGTGTGCAATAGGTAAAGGAACCACCGAGTCCTTTCTGTAAGTTCTCATCTTTGGCATTTTCAACGCCATTTATGACGCGGCGAACGCGTTCTGCGGTGATGTTGTCAGCGTAGTCTTCACATTCAATGAGGATAAACTTTCGGTTGCCACCATCCTGTTTGTTGAGTGCAAGGACAGCGTGGGCAGTGGTGCCGCTACCAGCGAAGGAATCAAGAATGATGTCATTTTGTTTAGTAGAAAGGCTGACCAAGTCTTTCAAAAGCTGAATAGGTTTAGGATTGTTGAATACTTTACGACCAAATATCTGTTTCATTACAGCTGTCCCATTACCGCTACTATATTGGGGTTTATAGAAAAGAGACTTTGGTTTTTTAGTTGGTAAATCGCTGAGACTAGGTCTTTGCTTTTTAAACAAATTGATTCCAGAATCTGTCCTTTCTACTATAACGTTGTAAGACTCATCAGATACTTTTTGTTTACTCCATCTCCAACTCATTTCTTCGTCATCTGTAATCGGTAATACCTTTTCATAATTCCTAGCCTTGGGTGTTTCAGTAACTGACACTTCATTTTTCTGATTAACAAATATCGGATAGTATAAATTGGGTCTTTTAATCCTTGGTGCGTTTCCACCAGTAGATTTCAGATTTGCTCCTTTCTTGTAATATCCATAATCGTCTTCTGACCATGATTCCAATTCTTCGTCATCCAACTGAAATTCACCAATTTGAGCAAAATCTCTGTTTTTTGCCCAGGAAAAAGTATATTCATGTGTTCCAGCAAACCCGAATTCATCATTGTTACCTTTTAGGTTCATGACAGTCGGCAAGCAAGCGATAAAATTTGCTTCTCCAAAAATCTCCTCCATCAGCATTCGCAAGCGATGTACTTCGTTATCATCAATTGAGATAAAGATCACTCCATCATCGGATAACAACTCACGCAATAAGTGTAACCGAGGCCACATCATACACAACCACTTATCGTGTCGTTCTAAATCTTCAATGTCAATTGGACTGTTTTTCTCAAGCCATGCTTGCATCATCGGACTGTTGACATTATCATTGTAAATCCAATTTTCGTTGCCAGTGTTGTAAGGTGGATCAATATAAATACACTTGATTTTGCCAGCGTATATCGGTAGGAGTGCTTTTAAGGCATGCAGGTTGTCACCGTGAATGATGAGGTTATCGTCTAATGATGGTGGATTTTCGCCTGTGTGGGATTTTTCTGTGTCTATTTTCGGTTCGCGACAGGGCACGGTGAGGTGGTGTGCGTATATGAATTGTTTGCCTTTGAAGTCAAGTGTGGGCATGGGTTTCCTTAACAATATGTTGATAATGGTAATTTTAGCAAAATCATCTGAATGAACTAAATTACTCCTTCGCGCTCTAAGACTTGACGGATCTCCTCAAACGCTGCCTTTATATTCCCTTTCGGAAACCGAATCTGAACAAGTCCGTGAATGTTGCTGAACTCTTCACAACCCTCTTCAAGCAAAATGATTGCTTTTTCAAAACCCAGTCTTCCCTGAAATAAACCTACCTCGTGAACTACATTCTCACGTGCACGTTGTGTGCCATCGGGTTGTTCGTCTTCAGCGGTCATTATTAGGAATGCCATACACACTTGTTCTAACATTTGCTTGAGCCGTTCAGGAATAGTTAAGCCCGCGGTTGCAACACGATCAAATTCATCACATTGCAGTTCTAGTCTCTCATTTAGAAAATTTTTAAGTTCGAGCCAATCTTGTGATCGGCCATGACCAATAAATATATTTCCTCCATTTTTCATAATGGTTCGCTCAGAAGTGTCTAACGGTTTCACATGGATACCATGTTCTGTATGCATAACTTTTAGTTTGTCAATGTAACAACCTATCCATTCTCTGTAGGATTCTACATTAATCATAAACTGGTTATATTGTGTGTGTTATACACATCTGAAGCTGCGGACGATCTAACGAGTGTAGTGAGCGG
>VXOP01000001.1 GCA_009839975.1 Candidatus Poribacteria bacterium | reverse complement strand
AGACTACACAGCGTAGGGGCGAGGTGACCTCGCCCGTTGTGAAGTCAGTCAATATTTTAACTTGAACTTTTTTAAACCTTTATCAAACTGTTCCTTCTCTATAAATTAAAACCAACTCAGGAAGAGTGTTGTGAAAATTAATCAAACTAGATCGTCAGTCTAAGGGTTGATCCTTCAATGCTTTTACAACCATCTGCTCTAACACATCACCTCTCGCTTGATGAGAAATTAACTTACCCTCTTTGTCAATAAGCCACATATTGGGAATACCATAAATACCGTATTTCTTGGCTAATGGACTATCCCATCCCTTCCCACTGAAAACTTGCCGCCAAGGAATCTCGTTCTCTATTAAGAAATTACGTAGTCGGGTCTCATCATTGTCAAGACTGATACCTAATATGTCAAACCCTTTGTCTTTATATTTTTCGTAGATTATTTTAACATTAGGAATTTCCGCTACACTCGGACCATACCATGCTGCCCAGAAATCTAATAAGAGAACTTTCCCACGATATGCCTCAATGGAAACAGCTTTACCGTCGAGATCCGTTGCAGCAAAATCAGGCACCATCTTTCCAATGTATTTTAATCCCGGGACATACTTCTTGCGATACTCCAATTCTAATTCAGAATTACCCTGTTCTCTATGATAATCAGCAATTCTTTCTAAGACAAAGCGGTTAGTCGGATGTTGTTCCGCAAGTTTAAGATAAAGTCTATTCAGTTCATCCTCCTGATTCATTGCCTCAAGCATATCTGCAAGGACAAAACTGTCCCGATAGTTGTCCTCTCTCATAACGGTTTTGAATCGGTTTATTACTTTTTCTGCATCTACCTTGCGTTCTGCTTTCAAATAGAGATTGATGAGTTTAAGATAAACACCAAAGTACCGACTATTATCAGGTAATTTCTGTAATCCAGATTCCAGTGTCTCAATCGCCTTTTCTACGCTGCCGTAAAGCTGCTCCAGTGAATCGTTCCAAAGCAAAGTGGACTGATTAACCTTGTTTGCATAATTCAAGTTTAGGATCTTATCAAAATCCTTCTCAAAATGATGCCAACAACGGATAAGGGGTGCGACATCACCATATATGGTTTTCTCATCCACCGCATCTTTCCGATTAACGCTATGCATCTGGTAGTCATAACTCACAGGTTTTTCCGGATCAATAAGGTGGGAGAAAAGTGGCTTACCGTCTTTTTTATCGGCTGGACAGATCAAGACATTCGCATCTGTCAGATGGATAGGGTGTAAATCTGAGAGAAATTCTGGATATTCACCGTGTTCTTTGTGGTAGGATTGAATTGCCTTACCAATTTCTTGGAGGTTGTGTGTGCATGTTTCAATGTTCTTCAATTTCTGTTCCGTTGTAAGTACTTTATTCTGTTTTTGCATTGCTGCAATTTTTGGATTCGCTGAAGTAAGCAATGGCTTATTGTACGTGTGTTGGTCCCATGTTTTTTTAATCTCCTCTGCAGTAAGAGCAACATTCCACATCTTCACTTCATCAATGCTACCGTTAAAGGTTCTTTCCTCACTGTAATGTCCAGCAAAGGACAAACCGTTATTAACTATGTCCAGTCGTGCCGGCCCACCGGTTAATACTTCCCCATCAACCTTACCGTCAATATACAGTACAGCTTTCTGTCTATCTTGCGTCAATACAAAGTAGTACCAATGTGGGTAAAACACTCTATATGAACTCGGGACAACAAATTCATAGTCTTGTGTAGCAAGATAACATCCAAAGAATAATCCATTATGGTTGAATGTAAAATGTGGACGACCCCCTGCGTGAAGTCTATACATTAGGTCTATCCTGTCCCCGTTGAGAATTACATCTGTTGGTTTGAACCAGAACTCAATCGTCATCTCTTCTGGTTCATCAATACCGATCCCCGGTACATAAAGTCTACCCTCGTTAAATTGGAGTGATCTTCCTACAACACCATCACCCCAATCCGCATTGATGATCGTTCCTTCTAACTTATTAGATGAAACGTCCATAGTCATTTTCCCCTCACCTTCATCAAATGGAAAATGAAACATGAGTTCCTTGTCTGCGTAAACGACTGTTGCAAACATCATAAGCATTATTGTGGTGAATTGCCCAAGAATATATCTCACGATAGAAATTCCTCCATGGCTTGTTTCTCAATATTAACTTCGTGTTTTAATCTAACATGTTTCGGAGTAAATTTCAAGACAATCAGGTTATGGGTGTACAAAAACTTTACACACCACCTAAAAGCCAACATTGACATTCACAAGTAGCTATGCTAAAATACAAAAAATACCTTCAGAATTTGTGAGACGGTATCACACTATTGATACGCAACATTTTTTTAAACCTTTCCGACATATATGCTACTCTATTATAAAACCAACACAGGATAGTAGCAATGTCAAACGACGTTAAATCAGTAAAAAACCTAACAGACGAAGAACTCATCCACCTCGTCCAGAAAAGAGATCAGCAAGCGTTTGCTGAACTCATCAAGCGATATACACCACGCATCCGGGGTGTCATTCACGCAAACGCAAGACAACACCAAGATGCAGAAGAGATACACACAGACACCTGGATGGCCGTCTGGAAGAACATCAAAGACCTTAGAAACATAGAGAGTTTCGGTGCGTGGCTACACCGTATCGCCTACAACGCCTGTAAACGCTATTACACTATCGGACGACAAACCCGATACGAAATCCCGCACGATGCAACCGTAATCGCAGAACAGTTGAATGAACACGCAGCAGCACGGTTCAGAGAATACCAACTCATCGCTGACATCAAAGAAACAATCCACCACCTGCCACAAAAGTTGCGTTCGGTCGCAAAACTCTTCTACTTGGAATCGTGGCAAATCAAAGAGATCGCGTCCGAATTCAACATGCCGATAGGAACAGTAAAAACGAAATTACGCGAAATCAGAACACTACTACGAAAGGAATTTGACCCTGCACCCTTAACAGCACAAATAGAAGGAGCAACAATGAAATCAGAATCTGTTCAGTCTAAGAGAATTATAGAAAAAACAAAGAAAACCGTAAAACCAGCAATCTTCAACGTTGACCCAAACGATCCAACCGACGACAATTGGAGACTACCTGATGGAGTCTACGCAAGATTTGGTAAAGGTGAAGTCAAGTCGGTTAAACTGTCCCCAAATGGACTCCATTTTGCTGTCGGAACTACCAATGGATTGTGGTGGTATGATGTTGCTTCAATGCAACCGATTTCATTTTGGGATGACCCACAAGGTTGTGTATTCCAATTAGAATTCTCTCCTGATGGCAAGCTGGTAATTCTCGTTACGAAACATGCCATGATCAAGGTGATGGATGTTGAAAGCGGTAAATGCATGTTGGAAATAGATGAACAGAACCACTATGGTGACATCGCTTGTTCGTCAAATGGAAAATGGTTCGCGATTGCAAGGGAAGGTCACGTCAGACTGTTAGACCTTCACACAGGTGAACAAATTTCACAGATTGATTGTGGAGAGCACACCTGTAAGACGAATGAAATATGGAATCTCACATTCACTCCCGATGGATCACTGCTGGCAGCAATGGTTTGTAATGACAAAGGGAATTCAAAAGAAAATGAACTTCCGAACCCAGATGGAGAAGGTCCCCAAATCTATGTTTGGGAACCGGAAACAGGTAAACCTCTTGTCAAGTTTCCAGGAAAGACCATTGCCATTTCACCTGACAGTCGACTTATAGCGGGGATTCAACTAATGGAACATTGCGCTATGATGAACTGCTTTATTCCGATATCGCTGTCTGGGATATCGCCGCCAGTGAACAGATCGCATACTTCACTGAACACAATGATGAGATTATGTCAATAGCGTTTTCTACATGTGGGAAATACATCGCATCAATCGACGATATCCTCTTAGAATGGGAGATCGCCACAGGTTCTGTCCAGAGAGTTGCTCCCAATTTCGACGAGCCCTTCTATGCAGATAACGGGCAGCTTTATGCTATTAGAGACGTTACAAGGCCTGATGGATATGCAATTGATGTATGGAATGTTGAATCTAACGAAAGGGTGCTTGAAGTCTGCTCTGGTGTTGGTGGGTATTGGTTCTCTTATGATTTAGCCAAAGCATACACAGACTTGCTTGCAGCTGGGGTTATAGATAATGAAAACAACAAGATGGCAGATGAAATACCGACTTACAAGGTCGTCCGCGAACATCATTTCTTTTTTAACCGTATCCCACCCGTCTGGATAGACGATCACACGCTTGTGTGTGATCGTTGGGATGGTATTGTCCTGTTGGGTGTTGATAATAGGTCTGTTAATGAACATCAGTTTTTTAATGATTACATTGTTGATTTCGTTGTGAAGCCTTCAGGAGAGATAATGGTTCTTCACTGTCATAATGATCGTCGCACTAAAGTGTGGCGACTACGGACACACGAGAGACCTATCGCTGAAATCCCTGTCCCAGATGATCTATTTGATAGGAACTGTGGACCACAGTTCTCACCAAAGGGGGATCTGATTGCATGTGGAAGTGAGTCGGGTGATGTGTATCTATGGAATATTGACGATCCAGAGAATCCATCAGTGCTGAAGGGACATAAGGATGATGTTTTTTCGGTGACGTTTTCACCGGATGGACAAAGACTTTTCAGTTTTGATCACGGCCAGAAAGTGTGTGTATGGGACTTAGAGGCTTGTCAAGAAATCAATGAGTCAACATTAAGGTTTCCGTATTTCTTTTCTCTCTGTGGAGATTTCATTGCTTCTCGTTCTGATACCGAGATCCGCATTCTGGATGCACACACGTTCACGACACTGCAGACAATGCCTCTCCCTAAACCTAACTGTGATGGCGTTGCGATCGCGTTCACACATTGCGGTCAATATCTTGCTGGCGCATTGTGGTATCAGACAGAACAAGACATCGTGCTTATCTGGGAAATTGAGACGGGTAAACAGGTGGCAGGATTAAGTGGTCAATCCGATATAGTCGCATCTCTCGCCTTTTCTCCGAATGGTAAATTACTCTCTGGCAGCTGCATTGATGGGACCATAGTGTTGTGGGATGTGTCGTGAGCATCCATCGGGTTTCGGTCTCCACCCATTCCATCTTCCACCTTTCCACTTTTTTCCTGAAAATCTTGGTTCAGACAAGTTACCACAACTTTACACAACCAATGTAAGATTATTGTTGCAATTCGCTTTGCAATGTGATATACTATTAAGTAACCGATTTGAAAGTGCCAGCAGCACTGTGCAACAAGGAGGAACTGGTGGACTTAACGCTGTCTTGCGTTTTGAAGAGACCCAGATATCTTAATGAATAACGAACAAACCCACACAATCGATTCCATAGTTGATGTGGAAGAAGAAAAACAATCAGTTGGAAACGCAACTGAAGTTACACACGAAGAAGTAAACGAAACGGAAACAGAGGCAGAAGTTGATACAACTACTGATGATGCTGAAACAGAGTTGTCGGAATCCGATGAAAACGACTCTGATCAAGTTGATTCTGCCAATGAAGCAGGAGATACTGCAGAAAATGAAGAAGCAACCGAAAGCGATTCTTCTGAAGAACCCCAGCCTGCTAACGATACTGAGAGCGATACATCAGAAACCGAACCTGATGAAAGTGAAACAACTCTGACCGCTGAAACCACTTCTGCCGAAACCATGTCTGAAGATCACGAGCAACCTACCGAAGTTGAGAGTGATACATCAGAAACTGATCCCACTGTAACTACTCCCTCTCATGATGAACCTGAAATATCTGAATCCGATACTGAGCAACCACCCCCGACTGAAGAACCTGCAATTGAGTCAGAAGAAGAACAAGTTACAACAATGAGCCAGGAATCTCTTGAGGAAGCTTATGATAACTCAATGAAAGCCTTCACAGATGGTGAGATCGTTAAAGGCACTGTCGTTGATGTAAGTCGTGATGAAGTTATGATTGATATCGGCTTTAAATCTGAAGGTTACATTCCAGCTTCCGAGTTTGAATCCGGTGAAGATTCTATCCCTTTGGTACAAGTCGGCGACCAGATAGATGTCTATATTGTACGTCGCGAAGATTCTGAAGGACAGATCAACCTATCTAAAAAAATTGCCGATCAAACATTAATTTGGGACGAGATCGGCAGGGCATTTGATAGCGGCACCCCCGTTGAAGGGCAAATCACAGAACGCATTAAGGGGGGACTGCGTGTTTCTGTAGGTTCTTTACCCGGCTTCTTGCCAGCATCTCAAGTTGAAATGCGTCCAATTCAGAACCTTGACCAGTACATCGGTGAAACATTCCAGATGAAGGTCATCAGTATGAACAGACGCCGAAACAATATTGTTCTGTCTCGCCGAGCATGGCTCGAAACTCAGATGGCTGAAAATAAAGAGGA
>VXOP01000113.1 GCA_009839975.1 Candidatus Poribacteria bacterium | reverse complement strand
CTGCTACCTTGTCCGCACCTGCAGAACTTACGGTGTTGTCCACAGGATTGTAGATGTCCACACCCTCCATCATGATAACATATTCTCCATCATCATTTTCACTAAGCACCGTACGTGGTAAACCAAACACGGTGAACAACTGACTGGTGGATGTCTTCTTCAGTAGGTCATCCATTTCAACATCCGGTGTGATGTGTGCCATGTGGATGCGGACTCTGGGATTCGGGTCGTCCTGGATAGTCGCCTGAGCAGCACCATCAAAAGTGAATCCAGCAAATATCAACTCATCGTAACCGCGTCGGGACGCTATCGGTAGACACTCCTCAACCTGCTTGACCGTCACAGGTCCGTGTTGTGGACCGAACACCACAGCGACTTGGCGATCCGAATCTCCATTCTCCCAGCTGCCTTCTGCGTGTAGGACATCTCCTTCAAGTGTATCAAGCGTTGCGAATTTCTGTTTTTGATCTTCCGCAAACTTAACACCATCTTCACGCAACAGACGCACCATCTTATCAAGATATGCCTCAGCATTGACAGACTCGTGTTCCTCAGAATCGGTGTCAAATGTCTCGTCCATGTCATCAGGTTCTCCAGCGATAGGTGTTTCCGTATTAAGCGATTCCTCTGGCGGTTGCACTGCTTCAACGGTGAAGGGACCACTCACCCGCACCTTTTTACTATCTTTCTCTGGTTGATCGACCAACTCCTCACCTTCGGATGATGCTGCGATACATGCATTCACCTCGTCCATCTTTGCACGCCATGCTTTACGGTAATCTGTTAATGCGTCTTGTAAAGGTTCAGGCCAATCGGGGTCAGTATCAAACGGCACTTCCCACTCCTGCCATTCGGTATCCGGCAGCAGCCAACGTCGTCTATCTGCATCTGTAATGGATCTTTTCCCTTCGCGTTTCTCCTTCTCTACCAGTTTTGCTTGGAGTGTCGTTCTGATTTCAGGTGTAATGTCTGCTAATGCGTTGTTTAGTATATCCAACTTCTCTGTAAGGATAGGTTCGTGATTATCAAAGATAGGATCAAGTGCAGTGTTATTGGCAATACTTCCAAGGGTGATGTGCGGCACTCTTTTATTGACAAAACCACCTTCAACGCCATCTGCTTCAAGCTTAAGTTTGTAATAGTCGTAAGATGCAGTTAAAAGACGTTGTCGTGCTAGTGCAATCGAGACACGACTGGTATCAATGGTAATCCACCGTCTACCCCACTTCTCAGCAACATAAGCGGCTGTACCACTACCACAAGTCGGATCAAGGACAAGGTCACCTGGGTCTGTGGTCATGAGTAGACAACGCGCTATTACCTTTGACATTGTCTGCACTATGAAAATCTTTGTATCTCCTGCAGACTTTCTAGTGCCTGTTGCAGTTGTATCAAGCCACATGTTATCCATTGGCACGTAACCAAACTCATCTGCATATCTAATCCAAAATATATTGTCACCTTTAGGATGAATTCGATCTATTTTAACCAATCGATCCATCCCTTCTTCACTAGTTGCCCATTGTCTTCCCTTATGAGGATAATGTGTTACATCTCTAAACTTGTAAGGTCCAGATCTCGTTTTTGACTCATGCTGGGATGTTAAACTATCCAACTTTACACGACGAGAACTTTTAGAATCAGTGTTTTTCAATTGTGTTGCCTTTTGCAAATATCCTTCTTGACCTTCAACATAGTCAAATTGGCGATCCAATAGTGCATCGTCTCTCTCAATAAGGATTTTTCGCTTCTTTGCTTTTATAGCATCCTTGAAGTACCAGACTATATAATCACAGACATTTGAAATGTCCTCGGTAGTCTGTGCGCTTGTTGTTTTGAAGGCTATAACTGATCGGAAGTTTCCACTACCGAACACTTCATCCATTATACTCCTGATTCTATGTATGTTTTCTTCACTAATCTGCACAAAGACACTTCCACTATCAGTCAGCAAATCTTTTGCTACAATCAGTCGGTCACGCAGGTAGGCAAGGTAGGAATGGATACCGAGTGTCCACGTGTCACGGTATGCTTTTATCTGCTCCGGTTCACGAGTCAAATCTTGGTCTCTATCCTTCACATCGCGCTGAAAGACGGTGGGTTGGAAGTTGGAGGAAAACTTGATACCGTAGGGGGGATCAATGTAGATCATCTGCACCTTACCCGCAAGGTCTTCTCGTTTCGCAAGAGAACTCATCACCATCAGACTATCCCCAAGTATCAGCCGATTTCTCCAATTCACATCAAACTTATAGAATTTTACGGCTTCGTTATATTCCTGCTGGGGATCACCAAAGAGTTGGCGTTGAACGTTCTCGCGCGCTGCAACCTTCAGAATGGCTTTCGCGCTGACGTGCTCATGCACATGCAACGCTACAGGGTCAACAGTAAAGGATTTCGCTTCCTGTTTACCCGTCCATTCCAACCACGGTTCGTGATGTTTGAGCGCATCTCTGATCTTTTGTGCTTCTTCCGGTGTGAGTGTTTCGTGCTGTGCTTTATCAAGAAGTTCGTGGATTTTGTCAACATCTCCAGAAGGATCGGATCGTAGTGTCGGTGTAAGGTGTGGATTGTATGCGTATTCCTGTTTAGGTGTATCGGGTGTTCTGCCTTGTCCAGCGATGCCTGCGGGTGGGTTGTTCTTTCGTTTTGATGAGTCGTGTCGGTAATCTTTAACCTCTTTATCGGTGTTTCGTGCCATAGATAGCCTCCTTGATCGTCATCTCTATTTCTTTTCCTTAAAGTACTTTTGGAAATCCCAGAAACGTGTATGTTTATTATAGCATGATTCAAGGTAAAATTGAAAACCTTAAGAGTGGTTTATTTGAGAATATACAATTGCTATTAACCGTAGCCTGTGGTAATATGTCTAACAAAGATATTCAAGGGTTAAGGGGAGATATCTAATGCAAAATCAAAATATAAAACAGAAATGGGTCTTGTCTGTTATAGTTACGTTGGTAATGGTGGTTTGCATCCAGAATACGGCGATTGCTGCCGCAAAGAAAATATATTGGTCCGAATGGGGTTTTATCAGCCGTGCTAATCTGGACGGGTCTAATGTTGAGGATGTTATAAAGGGTCTTGATTATGCACAAGATATCTCTTTAGATTTCCAGAATAACACGATATTTTGGATAGAAGCAGATATTGCTAAATATAAAGATGTAGTGGTTGGGTATAACAAAATAATGCGTGCAAATTCTGATGGTACCAAAATAGAAGAAATCTTCGGAGGATATCATTTACCGCCTGAAGGTGGTAGCGCGGGCAAGGATTGTATAGGTGATGTGTGCCGGGGATGGATACACCCAGAAGGGGGAGATTCCGTCGAAATAGATCCTGAACTCCTCTTCCTACCACGGTGCATCGCTTTGGACAATCAGAAAAATCATATATATTGGGTAGATGTTGCGCATCGAAAATATAAACGTTCAAACCTCGATGGGACAGATGTTGAAGATGTTAAGGATATGAAAAATACAAGCACTTGGGACATGAAATTGGATTTGAAACAGGGAAAACTCTATTGGGTGGTCCTATCCATACGACAGATTCTGAGAATGAATCTTGATGGTTCGGATGTTGAAGTTATCCTTGATGATTGGCATAACCGTATATTGAGCATTGGTCTGGATGTGGATGCAAGAAAAATTTATTGGACAGGTAGCAGCAGTATTCATCGCGCTTCTTTCAATGGAGCTCACATTAAAACAGTTATCACAGGATTGAAAGAACCAAATCATCTTGTTGTTGACGAAAAAACCCGAAAGATGTATTGGTCAGCACGGGATGGGAGAGATAGGCATAAAATCCAACAAGCAAATCTTAACGGTTCGAATGTTAGGGATGTTGTAACAGGCTTGCACAGTATCAATGGGTTGGCTTTGGATTCTGAAGGTATATATGCTGTTGATCCTGCAGGTAAGTTGACAACGATCTAGGCGGATGTGAAAGCGGATTGATACGTCTGTACGGTGGATTGTCTGAACTAAACTTTCCCAAAACACCCTTCCGCGTCTTCCGTGTCCTCCGCGCCAGCTATATAATTGGCACGATTCAGACAAAAACGGTGACAATGACTTTACACACCCTTGTGAAAGTTCATGCTTGCTATGTGTCTACTTTCAATTCGACACGAATTTTTTGTCGCACATCATCACAGATCTGAATGGCATGTTCTGTATCTTTCGCTGATACTGAATCACCTGGATAACGAGAATCCACTGCATAAGAACTAATTATCTTAAAATCGGGTTGCCAAGTATTCCACAAAGGCTGCGTTGGTACAATTAAATTAAGTAATCCTTCAAGGTCATGTGTTTTTGAAAAAGGTATGTTCTCCTGTTGCAACCACGCCTTCAAATACTTTTCAATACATTGTTGCGCATGAAAACAGATAGCGTTATGGACAGCGGTTGGCGATTCCTGAAGCCACTTTGCAGAATTATAATCTTCTTCAGCTTTCTCAATCCATTCTACCGTCAACGGATTCATGTAGATTTCTTCCTTTTTGACTGAACTCGGTTTGTCAAAATTATAGTCAGTATAGGAACCGTATAAGAGTTTACCTTTTTCAGTGATCTCACGCAGAAACCAATCATTATACGAAACCCGATATGCAATCTCTTCAGGTGATCTCACAAGAAGATCCATTCCAAAGCGATATGGAATTCTTTGACGAATCTCTACAGCTTTGTTGCGAAATTCTGACTTAGGAATTGGCATCACGACTAATAGGTCAACATCTGATTCTTCCGATGGTGTACCATAGGCATAAGAACCAAATAGAATAACTTGTAACGGAGAAAATTCACGAACAATGTCTTCACAAGTTGCCTGAATCTCTTTTGAACTGACCATGTGAAAACTCCCTATTGAACTAGTTCCATGTCGGGAAAATCAAAATTCCTATAAGTAGAGACTATACAAACGTGAGAATGATAAATAATTTGAATGATTTTTACCTAAGAGAACTCTTTTGTTATAATGAAATCTTTATACCAAGCCATAAGGAGTTCTCTAATGCGTATTTTAACACTTTTCTGCAAAATTTACGACTATTTTTCTTCATTCATAACATACCCTATATTTGTAAAGACTATTCTGGAACAGATTACATTGAAAGTGGTTTTGTCACCCAAGAAATGAAAATCCCAGAATATATCATCTTCATAAGGTTCAGGGGCAGAGCTTGTAACTGCTTCAGAAATACCCCACATCGGAAACGGCTCATGTCTCTCAGATATGATCTCATAAGACTTGACGTCAAGGAATTCAACTTTCACCAATTGGTTATGTTCTTTACCATAAGGAAAAGCATTTACGATGAGAATAATTCTCATATCTGCCCCACCAATTCCATTTCCGATGCCGTTTTCGTCAATGCTCTTGTAGTTTTCAAACTTTACTTCAAAACTCTCAACGTATCCATCGTGAAAATCATTGAAGTATTTTAATGCTTCACCAACTTCTTCAATGTCCTTTGGTTCAAATTTTTCTACCATTGTAGACCTCCATATTTATTTTTGTAATTGTTATAGTTAGTGTAATTTTGAACCCAATAATTATACCTTATACATATGCGTTTTGCAAATTTGTTGAATCAATAGTTTTCTAACTTCAGAAAAGGTTTCAAATCCCAAAGTATGATAGTGCCATCAAAACTTCCACTTGCCAAAACAGTGTCATCTGGTGAGAATGCAAGCGTTTGGATATCTGTCGGATGTCCCCAGAGCGTCGCGATATTTTCTCCGTTTGCAATATCCCATAACCTAATTGCCATTTTCTCCATTCCCCGCTGCCACCAAGTGCCTGATGCAAGATAGTTTCCACAACTTGAAAATGCCAATGCGTAGGGACTTTCTGTCTCTGTCTGGGGAATAAGCAGAAGCATTTCAAAACTATCCGCACACCACAAACGCAGTTCTTTATTCATTCCACCAGCAATGAATCTCCCACAAGGAGAAAAAGCAATATTCATGAGTGTGCTTTTCTCTCTCAGTGGTAAAGTAGCAATCTCTTTACTTGTCTCCGCATCCCACACCCGAGCGGTTTTATCACTTGAACCGCTGACAAGACGTTTGCCATCTGGTGAATATTTTACAGACCAGATAAGCTCTTTATGACCCACGAATGGCTCTAACCTTTTCTTATTCTCAATATCCCATTTATAAATTGTACCTTCTCTACTGCTAACAGCGATCTGATCACTTGTTGGCGTGAAATCAACTTTCCACGTCAGTTGTGCTTCCTCTTTTATTTCAAGTATAATATCCTCAGGTTTCTCAGCATCCCACACATAGCCAAAATCTTCGTTTGAGCGGATATAAGCTGCGATAATGTTTCCACAAGGCAGAACAGTGAAAGTCGTGATTCGCTTGTCCTCAAGCAATGTTTTTTGTACCTGTTTAGTTTTAATATCCCATAGCACAATGCCTCTAAACTCACTTGTACTTGCAAGCGTTTTTCCATCTGGTAAGAATACAACAGGTTCTGGAACATCATTAAATCTGCGAATATCTGACAGTAAGTTTATGTTATTACCGATCTTGGTTTCTCTGTTTTGCATTATATCAGTATAGACAAGTTGCGGGTACTTTTTAAACAACGCAGCATCAATACTGTTGGTGTGAACTTCAGGTATAGATAGTTTTTTACTTCTTTCCACATTCCAGATATCAAGCAGATCTTCAGTACCTACAATCGCGAGTAGCTCACCTGCTTCCGTGTAGAATGGTTTAATTCGGGAAGAATTAAAATCAGTATAAACATCCTTCTTCTCACCCTTTGCGATGTCCCAGACACGCACGCTTTGATCTCTACTACTTGATGCAAGGAACTTACCATCAAGTGAAAAAGTGAGATGATCTACCCAGTCACTATGTCCTTCAAAATGTGCAATCCGTTCACACGGCGCTATATCCCACACCGATACACATTGTGCTATCCAATCCCCATCATTGTTGGATTCGTCAGGTGTAGCAGCAGCCAAAAGACAACTGTCTTGAGAGAAAACGAAGTTCATACCCGCAAACTTACAGATGATCTTACCTGTTTCTGAACACCAAATGAAAGTCTGTGATCCCTTTGTATCAAGTTCATCTGCCGTTGCAGCAACGTACCGTCCATCTGGAGAAAATTCTAATTGGCTAATATCAGCAGAAATGACTTCACGTTCACCTCGGTCCATCTGTGAAATACAAACGTTTTCATACACATCCAGAACTTCAACATCCCCTTTCCAGTTCGCAGTGGCAACCCACTTACTATCGGGTGAAAAATCGAGATAGTAATAAAGATTCTGCTCTTCCATCCGTTTCATGTGTGCCAGACACTCACCACTCTGAACATCTAATAATTTGATTACGCCGTCCCAATTTGCTATTGCAATCCATTCACCATTTGGAGAAAACTCGGCAATAGAAATCAACCCTCTTTCACTCTCCCACAACGCGATAGGTGACTTTGAGGCCATATCATACCACCAAAGACCGATCATGGTTCCCACTGCGAAATACTTGCTGTTGGGGGAGAGTACTATTTTAGGATTTCTTCCTTTCCCTAACCGTGCAATTGCGCCTTCTGGCAGTGCCCAAGTAATTCCTTCCGTGTCTCCTTGGACAACATCTTTTGGTGTGGGTTGCTTGTTTTGTTTCATATAGACTCCTTTATCTGTATTGTATTCCTAATCATCTATAGTTAACTTTTGAATTAATGGGACATTTGCGATGTAGGAGGCCAGTTAACATAATTCTGGCCGATTCCCGACTATCACTACGTTAAGTCGCGATTCGGAGATCGCTCCTACAGGGACTTTGTATCACTATTTTCAATGTTCACTATAAATACGTTGATGTGTCAACTATTGATATAAGGTTTCAAATCCCAAAGAAGGATGGTGCCATCATAACCGCCACTTGCAAGAATCTTACCATCTGGTGAAAAAGCAACACACTGAACATCTGAAGGATGACCACCACGGAAGGCTACAATGTTTTCTCCACTTGCAACATCCCACAAATGTACAGGACACTTCTTCATACCAAAACCGCGTTTCCACCATGCCCCAGAAGCTAAGTATTTACCACAAGGTGAAAATGATAACGCAAAAGGCATCCAACTTTCTCTGGGTAGCGGTATGTTCAAAATAGTTTCACCTTGCTCAATACACCATATCTGAATATCTCTCCCCATCCCTATAGCGATTAAGGTACTACATGGAGAAAAAGCAATAAACTCACACTTGACTGGAAACGATTCAATCTGTTCGCCACTCTCAACATACCACAAATAAGCGACAGGTCCAGTAGACCTTACACTAAAAAGGAACTTTTCATCAGGACTAAACATTAGATTTTTAATCCATCCATCATGTGCTTTGTGCTTATGTCGTAACCTTTGCTGCTCAACATCCCACACATACAACATGCCATCACTATCTCCGCATGCGATCAGGTTTTTCTTGTGTGCAAACGCTGCTGTTGATACCTGCCTTTCCTGTTCAGTATCAGTTCTGTCTTGTTCGGGAAGCGTGTAAGTTGCTACTAATGTCTCCGTGTTACCAATTTCCCACACCTTTGCAGCTTCACCATCGCGTCCGGTTGCGAAGATTCTTCCATCCGATGACACAGAGACATTATAGTCACCACCGGGTAGATTTATAGCGGTTGGAGGTGAGGAATGTTGCTTTGCATCCCATAGCCATAGCATCACCTTCGCATCTATGCTCCAATACCCGCCAGCAAGTGTTTTACCATCGGAACTAAAAACTAAGGAAAATGGCACACCTGTATGCAAATTCGCACATAAACTCGGTTTGGTGTCACCTGTCGTCCACTTAATAAATTCAGGGGGTCTCTCAGCTTCTGAGACATAAGGTGTACCTTTCGGAACATGTTGTCCTTGAAAAACACTGTATTCTTCACGGTAGCAGTTGAACTTTTCACCCTTAACAATGTCCCAAACGACGAATTCATCGTCAAACATCTCTAAACCGTAGAGCACACCTTCTGACGTATAGAAAACCTGTTTACGTTCTGTTCCGTAATTCTGATATGTATGCTGTAACTCCCAGTTTTCGACTGACCATACCCTAACTGTACCATCTCTACCACCAGAGGCAAGAAAATCACCAGACGGTGAAAAACTTAAACTATACACAAAATCTGGAAGATCTGAAATACAGGTCAATTGTTCACCTGTCTTTATATTCCACACAGCAATATAATTAGAAGAATGTTGGTCAGTACGTATTGTATTACTGCGATCAGCATACGCGAATAGACTCTCATCAGGCATAGTACACGCGACCAAACTGTCATCTGGTGAAAAGGCAATAGGACGGAGTAGAAAGGGCCACCATCTGTAGTTTGTATTGTCGTGAAATTTTGCAGTCCGTTCACCTGTTTCAACATTCCAGATGTATAGGATGTAGTCACGCCGACTGGAGACTGCAAGATGTTTGCTGTCGTTTGAAAAGACCAACTTGGAAGCAGAATTGTAGGGTTTCTCATCTTCATCTCTTTCCATCTGCGAAATGCAAACTCTCTTATGTACATCCCATACTTTGACAAGACCATCTCCATCATCGGTAGCAAGCCATTTCCCATTCGGTGAAAAAGACACGGTGGAGATATAACCTCTATCAGTGTCCCATAGGTCAACTGGAGTCATTGTGTTCATATCATACCACCAAACCCCTATGTCACTTGGAACAAGGAAGTACTTCCCATCTGGTGAAGGTGTGATGTTTTTATGGATTCTCCCCTGTCCTAATCGTGCGATTGTACCCTTAGGTAATTCCCATGTCGTAAAATCGTCGTTTTCATGCTTTGATAAAGCAGGATCCCATTTTTTGCTTTTTGCCATATATTCTCCTCTTATTATGGTTAAGTATATAAATAATTATACACCTATTCTGTAGGAGGGAACTCCGATTCCCGACTATCATAGTGCTTAATCGGGAATCGGAGTTCTCTCCTACAACTCAGAATGTAGAATTAATTGTATAATCTACCATAAAAACACAAGATTTGCGTATAACCAACAGATACTCTTGAAAATAGACTTACTGCATACAGACTCTATAGAATCACTTATACACATTCACGGATGCATTTTTTTTGAATTACGAATAACATTTCTAATTGTTTGTTATTGGGATTGTCCCATATTCAGTCCCGTATGAAGATTAAGTTTTTAATTCGGTAATTCTCAATATCTCAAACCCGGTAGGTGCGATATCCTAATTGCACAATAGGCGTCAATTTAAGAGAATGTCTTTTCCTGGAGGATTTGTAATCTCAAATTTATGCCATACACCTGTCGCACCTCTGGTGCTTTGTTTCTTATAGAACGTATATTCTATACACCTGTCGCACCTCTGGTGCTGAGATAGTTTTCCAAAGCCTCGGAGAGGCGAAAGGTGTATAGCAAGCGTTGTTCCCGCCAAGAGCAAGCCCCAGAGGGGCGAAAGGTATATCAGAAGTACAAACGTTAATCAGTAAATTGACGTCTATGGTGCGATATCCTAATTGCACCTTATGTGTCAATTTAGTGGTGTTCCCAGGCCGGTAGGAGGGGAATGTCATTGGGCGAATGCGCGCATGGCATTCGCCATGATTCATACCGTTGATTTGGCGATATCCTGATCAATGCAGAATCATGTAGAATCATGTAGAATCATGTAGAATGCCATACGCGCATTCTACCACGCGCATTCTACCACGCGGCATTCTGCCGGATCCTACGCGAAAATCTTCAATGAAGCGGATTAGGGTAAATCAAGTGCGATAAGGCTATCGCACCTACCTACAGAACTCAAAAGACGTGGACGCCGTTGTGCAATAAACACATCATCTCTATCGGACTAAAGACAAAACAAGATGACAAACGCACATTTAGCGTTAAAAAGATAATAATCTTCTGAAACTGGTAATTTTACAAGCTTGGTTTAGTTAATTAACTGATAACTTGCCAAATTGGCTCTGCACCTTCAACGCCGACAAGTTTTTGTTCTAACCCACTGTGGAAGTAGGTGAGTTGGTTCGGGTCAATTCCAAGTTGATGTAGAATTGTTGCATGTAAGTGTCTCACATGAAATGGATCCGTAACAGCAGTGCTACCAAGTTCATCTGTTTCACCAACGCTAATCCCACCTTTGACTCCACCTCCTGCCATCCACATAGTGAAGCCATAAGAGTTGTGGTCACGTCCTGTGCCTTCGGCATATTCTGCTGTCGGTTGTCTGCCAAATTCACCACCCCATACAACAAGTGTCTCCTCAAGCAAGCCACGTTGTTTTAAGTCTTTTAACAATCCAGCAATTGGTTTATCAGTGGCTTTCGCATGCTTATTATGATTTCTCTGAATGTCACCGTGAGCATCCCAATTTGCATCATTGTGAGCACCTCCAGAGTAGAGTTGAATGAAGCGTACACCACGTTCAACTAAGCGTCTTGCCAAAAGACATTTTGTACCATATTCCTCTGTCGCCTTTTCATTGAGTCCATAAAGTTCTTTGATGTGTTCTGGCTCACTATCCAAATTTACTGCCTCTGGTGCTGCAGATTGCATCTTAAATGCTAACTCATAACTGGAAATTCGCGCAGCAAGATCTGTATTGTCAGTATGCTTTGAAAGGTGTGTCGTATTAAAATCGCGCAGGTAATCAAGAAGCTTACGTTGTTCATTTTGGCTAATGTCTCCTGGACGCTCCAAATTGAGAACAGGTGTGCCTTCTGAACGAAAAACTGTACCTTGATAGACTGCAGGCATATACCCAGAACTCCAGTTTTTCGCACCGCTAATTGGTCCACCAGTTCTATCAAGCATCACTACATAACCAGGTAGATTCTCGTTTTCACTACCAAGACCATAGTTTACCCAAGACCCGAGTGATGGATGTCCGCTTAGAACTCGTCCTGCGTTCATCATCAGCATAGCAGATCCATGCAAGGGTGAATCAGCAGTCATTGATTTGATAAAGGCGATGTCGTCAACACAAGTTGCCACGTAGGGAAATAGTCCTGAGACCCATTGACCCGATGCTCCATACTGCTTGAACTCCCATTTGGGACCTACGATACGTCCTTGTGACCTTTCACCACCACGGCCTTTTGTCTTGACTTGAACGGTTTTATCGTTGAGTTCAAACAACTTCGGTTTGTAGTCAAAGATATCCACATGGCTTGGACCACCATACATGAACAAGAAAATCACGTGTTTCGCTTTTGAGTTGAAATGTGAAACTTTAGGCGCAAGTGGATTTTGATAGGGTGTTACACCATCTGATGCAATCGCTTGTGAATCAAGGAAGCCATCAGTGGACAATAATCCTGTCAACGCAAGCGATGCAAACCCACCAGCAATATTTCCGATAAATTCTCTACGAGTTTGACCACAGAAATTACTTGGTGAATCTGTTCCTGTTTTTAACTTAGATCGACCTCTCATATAGTTAATCTCCGATCTTAGAAGCTCTACAATACTTTAAACCAGATTGTTTTAATCTAAAAAGATAAATTCGTTTAAATTTAGTGCTAATAATGCAAACCGTTCAAGGGCAACTTCTGAACTAACGTCTTCTCGCTGCAATTCTTGTATGAATGTCAATGCCTTTTGAATCTCAGCAGGTTCTGGTTCACGACATAGCACAAGTCGAAGTCCGAATTGCACACGTTCAGCGGTGGACTCACCACCTTCCAATCGTATCCTGTTTGCAAAAGCGATTGCTTGGTCATTGATAAATTTTCCATTGAGCATTGTCAGCGACTGTGTAGGGACCGTTGTGGAAAAACGTACAGGACATGTGGAATCAGTATTTGCCTGATCAAACTGGTTCAGAATGGGAACAAGCAACGACCGTTTCACCTTCACATAAATACTACGACGGTTTGCCTCATCAGGAGATGATTTTCCCCAAACTGCTCCTGGTCTGGAAGATGTCGCCAACACTTCTTTCGGTATTTCAGGAAAAACACTCGGTCCACTCATTTTGAGATTGAGTTTTCCAGAAATCCTGAGAACTGAGTCCCGAATCTCTTCAGCAGACAACCGTCGCATGTTGAATCGCCAAAATAGGTTATTGTTTGGATCCTGTTGAATATATTTTGTGTTGTTCTGAGATGACATCAAATAAGTGTTGGATGTCATTATCAATTTATGCATAACTTTAACCCGCCACCCAGAGGCAATGAACTCAGACGCGAGCCAGTCAAGGAGTTCAGGATGTGTCGGTGTTGTCCCGAACTGACCGAAGTCGTTTGTTGTTCGCACAATTCCTCTGCCGAAGTGATGTTGCCAGATACGATTTACCATCACACGTGCCGTTAGCGGGTTTTCAGCACTAGCAACCCATTCAGCAAAAACACGACGTTTACCAGATGATTTTACACCCTTAGGAAGTGGTGGTATTTCTACAGTAGATGAATTCAGAACAGCAGGAAATGCAGGTTTTACCTCTCGTCCAATAAGATGAGGATTGCCACGACGAAGAATGTGGGTTGGTGTCTTGCCACTTTCTGAAATTGCTAAAGCATGATGTTCATAAGGCACACGTTGACGACGGCGTTCATCACGTTGTTTTTTCACTTCATTATACTTGTCCACTAAAGCCTTCAGCGGTGCGTTTGCATTGAAATGTTCTGTGTGTGTTTTTAGCAACTTATCAAAATTGATTGTCGTTTTCGTTGAAAGTGGTCGATTCTTAAAGTTCGGTCCAGTCCACATTACATCAAGCTGTGGATTATCCAAATCTTTGTTGAAGTACTCAAGACGAAGCGACGAATCCCCTTGTTTGAGTGCAATTTCTACATTGCGTTCACCAATCAGATCAGCAGCTTTAAGACCGTTGAGAATTAACCTACACTCGCCTCTGAGTTTTATATGAAACGTATAAATGGCATCCTCTGGAACTTGTAAAGTTCCTTCAAAAACTATGCCTATGTTCTTCTTTCTACTCGCTGTAGCAAGCGAGAAAAGATTGCTAAATAGTCTGCCTTCAGCAGAGGGTTCAAGAACATCAAAATCAATAGGAAACTGTTCATAGTTGTCGCGATAGAAGCGGTATGTCAATTCCCGAATTGAAGATGTCCCTGTTTCTGGAGTGATCGGTTCAGGATGGATATTTGAAAGTTCAATTTTAATGTTTTCCTGTATTGGAAAGAGTTTATCCTTAAATTTTTCTTCAGCAAGTCGTTTTTCTGAGAGCTGTCTATTCCGTTCCGCCTGTTGTTCTGGTGTGCCAATATCAACAAGTGTTCCTCGGTTGTGTGGGACAATGTCATGAAAAAACGCAAGAATACTGTAATAATCTTTTGTTGAAATGGGATCAATTTTATGGTCGTGACATCTGGCACAACCGATTGTCATACCAAGCATTACCTGTCCTGTCGTAGAAACAATATCGTCAAGATAGTCGTAACGAGCGAGTTTTCTATCTGCAGGTTCATCGTCCCAAACACCGAGTCGATGATAGCCAGTGGCAATGATTCTCTCAGGTGTTACGGAATCAAGTTCATCACCTGCAAGTTGCTCCTTGAGAAATTCATCATACGGTTTATCTTTGTTAAATGCCTCAATAACATAATCTCTATACCGCCACACATACGGTTTGTCTGAATCGCGCTCATATCCGTTTGTCTCTGCATACCGAACAAGGTCAAGCCAGTGTCTTCCCCACTTTTCCCCATATCGTTGCGACTTCAAGAGTTCATTAATTAGTGTTTCATAAGCATCAGGAGATGCGTTATTGACAAAAGCATCTACCGCTTCTGGTGAAGGTGGTAATCCTGTGAGATCATAGTATACGCGGCGTATAAGAGACAATTTACTCACAGGTTCAGCTGGGTTAAATCCCTGCTTCTCCAATTTTGAGAGGATAAAGGCATCAATTGGATTTTTGACCCATTCAGATGAATGCACCGATGGTACTTGAGGACGTTTTAACGGACGATACGCCCAATAATCAGAATCGTTTTGAAGTGTCGTTTCAGCATCAATATCTTGGACGGGGTAGGGGAGACCTAACTTAATCCACTTTGCTAATATCTCAAGCGATTCATCATCTAACCTATCATCCGGTGGCATTTGAGTTGTTTCTTGACCATACCCGACCATCTCAAGCAAGAAACTATCAGTAGGTTTTTTTAACGATACTGCAGGACCGTAATGTCCGCCTTCAAGAATTTTTTCCCGACTTGTCAATTCAAGTCCACCGTGAATTTCAGTACCACCACCGTGGCATTTTAGACATTTCTCCTTCAGAATAGGTTTCACTTGAAAGTTAAAGAATTTAATCTTTTCATCATCGCTCAGATTGTTCGCATGGCAGATATTCAAAAAACTTAGCACGCACAGAAAAACCAGAACACGAAAACAGAAATAGGAATGTTGCATAGTTTCTCCTTCACATTGTGTAATTAACATCAACCACCAATGCTTGAGGATATTCTGAGTTAGGCAAATACCTACAAAACGGCAATATTCATGATCAATTTCACAATGATAACATATTTGAGGTAAAGAAATCTATGAAAATCAGCTAAATTTTGATCTTCATTAAATTTTGCCGAGTTTACCCATTTTTATTTTACAACGATTCTTCTGTTTCCTCTGTTTCAGTTGGCACGACAGAAATCCGCGCAAGAAATGCGTTAGTGCTCCCCTTCTCACAGAACCAATTGCCCGTTGCTCCTAACCTAAATTTCTGTCCATGGGTGAACTGGTGGCGAATTTGCCCTGTGTCGCCGGGTGGAATATCCCTTGCTGAAGCGAGGACGTCATTTGGGTATCCCTCTGTGGGCAGTCCAACGTCAACGTCAAACAGATCATCTGTAAAGCTTGAGTAAACAACATTCCGAATTTCACGTCAAAACGTATTACCTGTTCTGCTCACAGAATAGGTCAGACTATTTTCTGGAGGAAACCCGCCATTCGCAGTCTATTCGGTCTCAAAAAATACGTTATACGTTACCAATACACCATCATATTGAGTTTCATTCTTGTTCTGATAACGAATGGACTTCTGCTGATTAGTCCTATGATTTTGCAGGCAGTATTTGATGCGTTAGAGCGCGGTTTTAGAGACACAAATATCACACTCTCAAGTGGTAGGATTCTGTTCTTTGCTGCGCTTATTTTCGGTGTTGCTCTTGTTGGGGGTATTATCCGTTTTTTCCAGAGACGTACCATTCAGGGTGTCGCCAGAAAAATTGAGTTTCATCTTCGCGCCGACTTTTTCCTTCATCTACAAAAACTATCAGCCTCTTACTATGACAATGTCCGCACCGGCGACTTGATGACAAGAGCAACCAGCGACCTCAACGCTATTCGCATGGTCCTAAGCAGTGCAATCATGTATACTGCCGATGCAATCGTGTTTTTCGGTCTGGCACTCGTCATTATGCTACAGATTGATGTCACACTAACACTGGTTGCACTGTTACCGTATCCGATACTTGCGATAATCATCCGATTGCTTGGAAAACGTCTTCATACGCACTATGAAGGGATTCAAGAAGCATTCTCTGTGATGAATACAAAGGTTCAGGAGAACCTATCCGGTGTTCGTGTGGTTAAAGCATACACACTTGAAGCCAATGAAGTAGAACATTTTAGGGAACTCAATCAGGAATTTGTCAACAGTAATCATAAACAGATTCGCTTGATGAGTTTTTTCTTTCCGTTGTTCCGATTTCTCCCTGGCATTGGTAGAGTAGTTCTTCTCTGGATGGGAGGACTTCTCGTCATTCAACAGGAGATAACGTTCGGTGAATTTATCGCTTTCAACGCATATCTTATGATGATGGTCCGTCCGATGATAATGCTGGGGTTTA
The DNA here is from genome assembly GCA_009839975.1 of Candidatus Poribacteria bacterium. Taxonomy (GTDB): domain Bacteria; phylum Poribacteria; class WGA-4E; order WGA-4E; family WGA-3G; genus MSPOR6. The sequence goes on along the minus strand of VXOP01000113.1, from coordinate 28,859 downwards.
TTGTTAACACATTTGAACGGGGTGCAGCATCAATGAATCGGTTCAATACTATTCTCAATGAAGAACCTGAGATAATTGATGGTAAAACTGTCAAATGGAATATAAAAAACATCAAAGGAGAGATAGAATTCCGAAACCTTAACTTTGCTTACAACGGCGGTCCCCCTGTGTTAAAAAACGTCAATTTGAGGGTTAAACGTGGAACAACGCTCGCGATTGTTGGGGGAACAGGTTCAGGAAAATCCACACTCGTTAATCTTATCCCGCGCATCCGACAATCAGAACGAGGCACTATCTATATTGACGGTGTAGATATACAGGATATACCCTTAAACGTGCTGCGTTCTAATATAGGCTTTGTAGAGCAGGAACCGTTCCTGTTTTCAGACTATCTACGGAATAACATCGCTTATGGCGTTGAGACACCCGATGACGAAGAGATAAAGGCTGCTGCACACACATCTGATCTGCTATCACAGATTGAGGAATTCCCTGACGGTCTACAAACCTTTCTCGGTGAACGCGGAATTACGATTTCTGGCGGACAACGTCAACGTAGTGCACTTGCCAGAGCCATCCTAATTAAACCCAAAATTCTTATACTTGATGATGCCTTTACGAATGTTGATACACAGACAGAAGACACAATACTCAACCGACTTGACGAGATAATGAAGGATCGGACAACTATCCTCATCTCACACAGGATATCAACAGTAAAGGCAGCAGATAACATCGTCGTCCTAAATGATGGAAGCATCGTCGAATCGGGCACGCACGATCAATTGCTGAACAAAAACGGAATATACGCTGGAATCTATGAAACACAACTGTTGCAGGATGAACTTGAGGAACTATAGAAGGAAATATCAAGATGTTTGGAATGGGTAGAGAACTCCATGAATATAGCGACGAGGAACAAGAACTCGGAAAAGTGTATGACCGAGTCTTAATGAAGCGACTGATTCAATACCTCAAACCGTACAGATTTCAATTACTCGTCATCGCTATCTTTATGATAGGCACGACACTATCCCGTTTAGCCGGTCCCGTTATCATTCAGATGGCTATTGATCAACATATTATTCCGGGTGAATTAGACGGTCTGAGTATCTTTGCAGGTTTGTTTCTCCTGAGTTTGATAGGTGAGTTTATCTTTGCCTATTTTGAGGAATACCGGCAGTTAATGGTCGGACAACATGTGATGCGTGATCTCCGCCAGACGCTATTCTCACATCTACAACGTTTGGATGTGCAGTATTTTGACAAGAACCCGGTGGGACGTCTGATGACGCGTGTGATGGGTGATGTGCAAGTTCTTAACGAACTCTTTACCTCAGGAGTCATTACATCCTTCGGTAATCTGTTGAGTATTCTAGGGATTGTGGTAGCAATGCTGATCTACAACTGGCAACTTGCGTGTGTTGCGTTTACTGTTATACCGATAATCTTTGGTGCAACACTCGTTTATCAAATCTACTCACGGCGCGCTTTTCGTGAACAACGCAAACAGTATGCACGCATCAACGCCTTCTTGCAAGAAAACATAGTCGGTATGACAACGATGAAACTGTTTGCACAAGAACACCGTAGTCATCTCCGCTTTAACGAACGAAACCGAAGATACTTGGCAGCAAACCTTCGGAGTATTTTTTACTTTTCTATCTTCCATCCACTAATTGAAGTTACGGCATCTCTTGCCACTGCAGTTATTATCTGGTATGGCGGCGGACAGATTGTTCAGAATGCGCTGACGTTTGGCACATTAGTGGCGTTCATCCAACTAGCAGAAAGGTTCTTTTGGCCCATCCGCGAACTCAGCGAGAAATACACAATCTTCCAAAATGCAATGGCATCATCAGAGCGGATATTTTAGTTGATGGATACAGAACCGAGTATCGTCTCAACCACCGATAAACGTGGAATTGATACACTCAAGGGTGAGATAGAGTTCAAAAACGTCTGGTTTGCATACAATGACGAAGATTATGTCTTAAGAGATGTATCGTTCAGGGTTAAACCGGGGGAAAAAGTAGCACTTGTTGGACATACAGGGGCAGGTAAAACAACCATCATCAATCTGTTGTGCCGATTCTATGAGATTAACAAAGGACAAATACTGATTGACGGTGTGGACATCCAAAAGATGAATTTGGAAGAACTACGTAATGCCATCAGTATTGTGCAACAGAATATATTCCTATTCTCTGATTCAATTGAACGTAATATCAGTTTAGGAGATACCACAATAACAGATAAACAGATAATAAACGCCTCAAAAGATGTACATTTAGACCGTTTCGTCCAGAAAATGCCCGATGTCTATAGCACAGAGATTAAGGAGGATGGAGCCGGGTTATCCGTAGGACAGAAACAGTTAGTCGCATTTGCACGTGCATTAGCATCCGACCCCAGCATCTTGGTTCTGGATGAAGCCACATCAAGCGTTGACACAGAAACGGAACTACTGATTGAAGATGCACTCAGCCGTCTGATGCGAGATCGGACATCCGTCGTTATTGCACACAGACTCTCTACAATCCAAAATGCCGACAGGATTATTGTAATGCACCGTGGTGAGATACGCGAGACAGGTAATCATAATGAATTGCTACAAAAGGGAGGCATCTATTATCGACTATATCAACTTCAATATAAGGGTCAAGCGAAGAGTAGGCAATAAAACGCTTGCAATGTCTCACTATATCTGATAATATAACATCTTAGGGAAAGGTGACAACTGATAGGATCTGTGATACGAAAGAGTTAACCTTTTTTCTGTTTTCTGTCACTCAATTAACGCAATTGTCCAATCTTCTTATGTCCATAAAAGGAGGACACGAACATGGCAGGAAAACTAAAAGTCGCAGCAGTAGGATGTGGTGGTGTCGGGTTATTACATCAGAGGGGATATCTGCAACATCAAGGCGCAGAGCTCGTCGCAGTATGTGATATTGATACTGCCAAAGCAGAAGCACGTGCCAGAGAACTCGGTTTAGAAAGATGGTACCCCTCAATAAATGAGATGCTGACGAATGAAGAATGTGATCTCGTTGATGTCGTAACCGCTGATCACTTGCACTTTGAACCTGTAATGGAATGTCTTGATGCTGGCAAACATGTAATATCCGAAAAACCTTTGTCGCTAGATATAGATGAAGCCGAACAAATGGTGGCAAAAGCTGATGAAAAAGGGGTTCATCTTGCAATAGATTATAATAGACGGTTCGCACCAGGTTATGTACAAGCAAGGAAATGGTTTGATGCTGAGAGTATAGGACAACTATATTATCTGGATATGAAATTGTCTCAAGGCGGCCCAGCGTCTACTTGGAAAGGGGAGTACTATTTACTCTACGAGCTACAAACGCACGCGCTCGATCTCTTACGATGGTTCGGAGGCGAGGTCGTCGCTGTATGTGCACAAATGGCAAAACCGAGAAAACACGAAGCACGTGAAGGTGAAGACGCTTGCTACACAAGTATGGCAATTTCACTCCGATATGAAACCGAGGTCGTAGCAACACTGTTAGCAAGTTGGGATAGCGATTTTATACACCCAATTGAACGATTGGAAATATGTGGATCGGCAGGGGAGATCGTTGTTGATAATGTCCTCAGTAAAGCAACGTTGATGAAACGTGATAATCAGGTCGTTGAGGAATACCGTCCATCTATTTTTCGGATGGAACAACTCGCTTTTGATGGTACTTTTGCCCTGCGTATGGCTGCATTGGTTGATGATTTACTTAATGACCGTACACCCACACCTACAGGTAGGGATGGTTTACAAGCGTTACGGATTACAGAAGCAATCGTTACCTCATGGAAAGAAAAAAGGGAGGTCACTGTAAGAATATGAGTTTGAAGGCAATACCATTTAATGATGTTACGATAAATGATCGTTTCTGGTCACCCCGACAGGCGACAAATTCGGAGAAAACGATCCCCCATGAACTTGAGCAGTGCCGAACAACCGGCAGGATCAGTAACTTTGCAAAAGCCGCAGGTATAGAGTCCGGCAATTTTGAGGGTATCTTCTTCAACGATTCGGATGTGCATAAATTGGTGGAAGCTGCGTCCTATACATTGCAGACACATCCCAATCCAAAATGGGAATCCGAATTGGATGAAGTGATAGATACAATTGCGAAGAGCCAACAACCGGATGGTTATCTGAACTCCTATTTTACGTTAGTTGAACCCGAGAAAAGATGGCAGAATTTGGGTATGATGCACGAGTTGTATTGTGCAGGACATCTCTTTGAAGCAGGTGTCGCGCATTATCAAGCAACTGGACAACAGAAACTGCTTGATGTGGCCTGTCGGTTTGCTGATCTCATTGACAAGACCTTTGGACATGAGAAGCGCGCGGGTCTACCAGGTCATCAAGGCATTGAACTCGCTTTAGTCAAATTGGCACGTGTAACAGGTGAAGCACGTTATATGTCGCTTGCAGATTATTTTGTCACGACACGCGGACAAAGACCATCTGTCTTTGAGAAGGAACTGGAAAACCCTGACCTGCCAGGCGGTCTCGGGGCATATAAGCATCATTACACACGAGATGATAAATATGAAGGGACTTATTCTCAGGATCATCTACCGATGCATGAACAGACTGAATGTGTGGGGCATGCAGTCCGTGCCATGTATCTCTATGCAGGTGCTGCAGACATCGCAGCTGAAACTGGTAATAACGGTATTGCGACTGCGCTGGATGCCTTATGGCAAAATGTGGAGAAGCGGCTTTATGTCACAGGTGGGGTAGGACCTTCGGGACACAATGAAGGTTTCACACAAGATTATGAATTACCTAATTTCTCAGCTTATGCTGAAACGTGTGCGTCAGTCGGATTGATATTCTGGGCACATCGGATGTTTCTACTGAAAGGTGATTCACGATATGTTGATGTGTTGGAAACAGCTCTATACAATGGTGCGCTTTCCGGTGTTTCGCTTGAAGGCACAGATTTCTTCTATCAGAATCCGTTAGCAAGTCGTGGTGGAAGACATCGTCATGCGTGGTTTGGATGTGCATGTTGTCCTCCGAACATTGCACGCCTGATCGGTTCTCTCGGACAATACATCTATGCACAATCTGAAGCAGACCTGTGGGTGAACTTATATGTCGGTGGTACTGCTGATGCCACAGTAGCGGATGTCCCCGTGAAATTGACACAAGAAACCGATTATCCGTGGTCTGGAGATGTAAAGATAACTATTGAACCAGAGAAACCGGTAAAGTTTAATCTGAATTTGCGGATTCCTGATTGGTGTGGCAAATTTGATGTGACCATCAATGGTGAAACACAACGTGCAACTGTCGGCACTAACGGTTATCTTTCAATTGATAGAACGTGGAACGCAGACGATAGCATTCAATTGAACTTAGACATGCCAGTAGAACGGGTTTACGCGCACCCTTATGTTAGAGAGAATCTTGGGAGGATAGCATTACAGCGGGGTCCACTTGTATACTGTTTTGAGGATGCTGACAATCCAGATGGTGCTTTTGAGACGTTATCGCTTGCTAAGAGTGGTTATATGGAAGCGGTGTTTGACAGCACACTTCTTGGTGGCATCACGTTAATTCGCGGCACAGGTACAGTATATGATCCCACCGATTGGGATAATAACCTATATCTTTCAGAACCGAATTTGAAACAGACAGATGTTACTGCAATTCCTTATTATGCGTGGTGCAATCGGGAAGCGGGACAGATGGCGGTTTGGGTATTCTAACTATCTATTTAGTTTTATAGTAAACTTTTGAATTAATGGGACATTTTGAGATGTAAGCGAGGAATGCCTTTGGGCGAATGCGTGCATGGCATTCGCCATGATTCATACCGTTGATTTGAACTCCGATTCCCGACTTTCACTACATTAAGTCGCGATTCGGAGATCGCTCCTACAGGTACCTTGTATCATTATTTTTAATGTTCACTATATATCAATTGGCAAAAGGGAGAAAAATGCGGTTAATTGCACAGTTGTATGTCGTAAGTCTTTTTCTGGTCATACTATTTACAGGTTGTGATCAAGGCATGTCACAACCTATTAAGGAAGTTATTCCACCACCAGAGACACCGACGAATTTAGAAAAGGCACGTGCCGACATGGCGCGAGTCAATCAGCGGAGAACAGAGTCCCAACAAAAAGCAGAAACAGCTGGAGATTATTCGGCAATATTCATAGACTCCGAGACCATCCTAATAGAAGAACTCAATTTTAGCAAGGGATTCTGGATAGAATTGGTTGGCATATTTCGAACCGAGAAATCTGATGATGCCACAGTTACGAATGGATACGATAGATTACAAGATGCTTTCGCAAAAAGGCTGACTGAAAATACACTTGGGCAGTTTTACTTTGAATACATCGGCACATTTGACCCGTTAATTATTGAATATCTTCGCTTGTCTTATGTATATCCTACCCAGAATGAAGAGGAACTGCTAGCACATTTCACAGAATCTGTCAAAAATGACACGGTTTCTATCGTATTCCCTGAAGATTTCTAATATTGTGTATCAGGTTATGGCTTCCATTATTTCTTCAGTAATTTTGTCAATTGATTTTTCGTCAACGATTATGACCTTTGTAAAATACCCTTTGTCTGACAACATCCTTAGATATTGAGTTCTGTGAACGTATTCCTTCCTCATCAGTTGTATGTATCCGTTATCTATTCCGTTGTGTCGTTTTAACAGCCTTTCATACTGAGTCATCTCGGACTGTATATCCAGAAAAAAATGTTTACCTTTTTGAAAGTATTTTCTGTCAATAAGATCACATTTCGCAAACCTTTTTATACTTCTCTCATCAAGCCATTCATCAGGAAAAAGTATGACAGATGCATATTCAACTATGATAACAGTTCCTGTTTCTTGTTGATTGTTTAGGTATTTTTTAAATCCAAATTTGCCATCATAAATAATAGCTTCGGGTATATACGTCCTTAGGTGTTTTGCTACTGCCGTCTTGCCTGATCCCTGTACGCCACTCAATGATATTATGTTAGATCGCATCTGTGTTCCTCCAAGATTTCAACGTTGCAATTCCCATCAAACGAGGCATTTTTTAATGTATTTTCCAAAATAGAATTGTGCCATCATAACTAAGACTGGCGAGTGTACTGCTATCGGGTGAAAACGCAACCGATTGGATACTCAATGTATGTCCCTGTAGCGTCGTTAGATGTGTTTTATTATGAATATCCCACAGCCGCACTGTATAGTCATCACTCCCTGTTGCGAGGAGCGTGCCATCAGGTGAGAAAGCAGCTGTCGTAACCTCATCCGTATGTCCTTTGAACATAGCAATACTTTCTCCTGTGTTTAAGTCCCACAATTGCACTGATTTTTTTGCAGCAAGTGTGGCGAGAGTCCTACTATCAGGTGAACAAGCTACGAAAGTGGCTGGTGTACTAAATTTCGTTGAACGTAGACGAAATTTCGTAATACGTTCCCGTGAATGAGAATTCCACAATTCTACTCTACAACCCATCCAAAGGGCACACGCGATAGTGTTTCCATCTGGGGCATAGACAAGATCCCAAACAGGATTTCCAAGATCTGTTAGTGAAGATATGTGATCGCCTGTTTTTGCGTCCCACAGTCGTACAGTTTTATCATCACTGCCTGTGGCGAGTGTCTTTCCATCCGGTGAATAAGCGATTGCGTTAACATATTTCGTATGACCAGTAAGTGTATTGATCATATTTCCGGTGTTAACATCCCATATTCTTGCTGTTTTGTCATAACTACTCGTAGCGATAGTTTTTCCATCTGGTGAAAAAGCTACACTTCTGACATGTCCAGTATGACCTGAAAGAACCATTTTCGGCTGTGTTGTGTTCACGTCCCACACCTGTGCTTTCAGTTCATTATCTCCGAAGGCGATTGTCTTCCCATCCGGAGAAAAGGTTATACCTTCAAGTCCCGATCTTATATGTCCTGTAATTACGTCTCTCTGTTGCCCGGTATGGACATCCCATAATCGCACATTAAAATCATTTCGAGTAGCAATAGTCTTCCCATCTGGAGAAAATGCTATGGAAAAGATCGACGCCTTTTGATCACCAAGTATAGCCTTGTGTAATTGTTTTCCTGTTTTTGCGTCCCAGAGACGGGTTGAATTGTCTGAGCTTCCGGTAGCAATTGTCTCGCCATCTGAAGAATACAAAACAGTCTTGACTGCACCTGTATGTCCCTTGAGGGTGATAATATGGTTTCCTGTTTGGATGTCCCACAACCAGACAGTCTTGTTTTCACTTCCGGTAGCAATTGTCTTTCCATCAGGAGATAATGCTATGATATCTACCGTCTCAGAATGTCCTTTCAGTGTTGTTTTATGTTCTCCTGTGTGTGCGTCCCACAGACGTGTCGTCTTATCTCCACTACCAGTGGCAATTGTTTTTCCATCAGAGGAATATGCTACGTAACTAACCCAATCTGAATGTCCTTTTAGTGTTTTCTTATGTTTTCCTGTGTATGCATCCCATAACATCACTGTGTGGTCTGAACTGCCAGTAGCGACAGTATCTCCATCCGGTGAAAACGCTAAGCGACCAACTGGTCCTGTATGTCCCTCAAATGTTGCAATGTGCTCTCCTGTGGCTACCTCATATAAACGTACCGTCATATCGTTACTTGCACTCGCGATTCTATTTCCATCCGGAGAAAATGATACATATCGGACTCTATCAGTGTGACCTGCTAAGAGATCGAGTTCTTTTACTTTTCCAGGACGCGCATCATATATCCAAGTACCGATGATACCTGCAACTGCAAGCCGTCTACCATCTGGTGAGAATGCCATATTACCTGTTAACCAACCTTTACCGATACGTGCTTTTGCGCCATCAGGTAATCCCCATTGTGTATAGTCCACTTGATCGTTGAAAGCCTGATTTGATTCCTGGCCGGTATTGTTATCTGTACCGGTTTTATCTGATCTATTACCTTGCAAGGTCCTAACCTCCGGTTTTTCATCAATATCCCTGACAATTTGCGTGTCAATTAGTTCTACTGCCATGGCAGCCTCCAAATTCAAACTGTAGGGTTGCTGGTATCGCGCTAATTTTCTACTTCCCATTCCAAGAATCAACACAACTATGATAAAACTGGAAGCAGCTAACGCCCAAGGTAGAATAGGATTGCCTGCTGATGGTGCGGCGGGATTGAGATGTTCAATTTGTCTGATTATGTTCTCAGTTAAGTTTGGCGTAATTTGAAAATTGCTAAGTGCCTCTCGAATCATCGGTTCTTCCTTCTTGAGACGTTGTCTTGCACGACTAAGACGGCTTTTGATCGCACTTGTAGATACGCCTAAAAAGCGACTTATTTCTTCACAGGTCATTTCACTAAAATAATGCAGAACCATCACCGTGCGTTCACTCTCCTGTAGTTTTGAAAGTAGTTTATGAACTACCTTGCGTTGTGCCTCTATTCTAACTTTTGTGTTTTCATCCGCAACATACTTGGAATAGGCAGTTTCTTCCAACATGCCAATTTCTGCATCATCAAGTAATTCTGCTTGCTTACGATTCTTTCGTATCCATCTGTAACACAAACGTGAAGTAATCACATATAACCATCCAGCGAACTGTTGCGGATTCTTCAAAGTATCCAGTTTCTGATAGACTTTAAGGAAGGTATCCTGTGCTATCTCTTCAGCGATATGGAAATCGCCTATGATTTTCCAAGCGAGTGCGTGAACCTGCTTCTGATATTCTTCCACAAGATGTGTAAAAGCAGAATCATCACCCTCACGTATACGGCGGATAAGGTCAACATCATTATGTTTCATCAGACACCTCAATAAAAGAAAAGATTACATTCATGTGGTTTCAACTATAATGACGCGAGTAGGATAGAAAACGGTCGCATAATTCTTCTACTTGAAACTGTATTTATAGTGACATTTGAAAATATTTACACACTTCATATCCCGGTAGGTGCGATTTCCTAATCGCACCGGTTTTGTCTAATACGGTCTATCGGGAGGTTCCGCGGAGGATCCGGTGCGATAAGGATATCGCACCTACCGGCCTGGGGTATTATCGCTCTCGTATTTCCTTAATTCGACAATTATGGTGGCAAAATATTTACACCACCCGTTTTGAGAGGAACTACTGCAATTCCCAGATTAGAATAGTTCCATCATAGCTGCCACTGGCAATCGTGCGACCACCAGGAGAAAATGTGAGTGAAGAAATACCTTCCGTATGTCCTTTAAAACCTGCTATGTGCTCCGCTGTATGTCTGCTAAATATGTGCATTGTGCCATCCTTAAAACCCGTAGCAATGAGAGCACCGTTGGGTGAAAACTGGACTTCTGTAACACCCGATTCTGGCATTTTCATCAAGGCTATCTCTTTTCCCGTAGCAACATCCCAGAGTTGCACAGTATCCTCTTCTCTTGTATTGGCTAAAATCTTACCATCAGGAGAAAATGCCATGTGGGTATTTCCTTGTTCAAAACGTCCATGTAGTTTTAGCATTTTTTTGATCTGTTTTGTTTTAGGATCCCACAATCGGATTATCAAGGAATTATCTGCATCTGCAAGGATACTTCCATCTGGCGAAAAGACAACACTTCTTGAACTATGTGATGGATCGCCAAGAACGCCTACGACACGTCCAGTTTTAGCATTCAATAACATCAAATTCCGTCTCCCTCTACCTATAGCTGCAATCAAATTACCAGCAGGAGAGTATGTCATAGAAATAGTAGCACTGGTATTTAGAGTAAGTGCAGATTTCGGTTTTCGTGTATGTGTCTGCAATAGACGTTTACGACCCTCCCATAGATGGACTGACCTATCCCGTCCACCTCCACCGGTAATGATGGTACTGCCATCAGATGTATAGGTTATAAATTGTATCACATCGTTATGTTCCTTTAGTGTTGCCTTGTGTTCTCCTGTTTGAGCATCCCATAAATAGCCATCACCATTCTTGCTTCCTGACGCAATTGTTTTGCCATCTGGGGAATATGCTAAACACGTAACGTCTGAAGTATGGTCTTTAATTGTTTTTCTATGTTTCGCTGCCTGCAAATCCCATAACATAATTGTATCATCAGACTTATCACTAACAGTGGCAAGCGTGTTGCCATCTGGAGAAAATGCAATTGAAGAAATGCTTCTACTATGTCCCTTGAATGACCTTATATGGGTTTTTGTCTGTAGGTCCCAAAGCCGAATTATATCGTAACCCCCGACAGCAATAGTTGAGTCCTTTGGTGAAAACGCTACTGAAGAAACGCCTGCTATCCCTTTCTCAATAATTGTATTCTTGAGACTACCTGTCTTGGCATCCCATAGTTTCACGGTCTCGTCCCAGCTGCCTGTAGCGAAAGTTTTGCCATCATGTGAAAAACCTACGTAGAAAACATTTCCATCATGTTCAGTTAGTAGCATGGCATTTTTGCCAGTTGCAACATTCCATAATAATACCTTGCTATCCTTACCACTACTTGCGAGTGTTTTTCCATCAGGTGAAAACGCTAATGAAGTAATATCTTTAGTGTGACCTCTGAATGTAGTTGTGGCTTCACCTGTATCTATGTTCCATAATTTAATGTCTATCTGTATACCTATCTCTGCGGGTATCTTTTCAGCATGAAGTCCAATTGCAGATGCGAGTGTCTTGCCATCAGGTGAAAACGCTAATGAAGATATTGCCCATTTGTGTCCGGTGAGTTGTTTTTTCTGTTCTCCCGTTACACCATCCCACAATCGTATTGTTTCGTCTTTACCTCCGCTTGCAAGTAATCTACCATCAGAAGAAAATGCAATGGCAGTGACACTTCCTGTATGTCCTATGAGTAGATCGAGTTCCTTTTCTTTACCCGGCCGCACATCGTAAATCCAGATACCGATAGAACTTGCGACTGCTAACCGATTGCCATCAGGTGAGAAAGCGATATTTCCAGTGATCTCACCTTTACCGAGGCGTGCCGCAGCACCATCTGGCAAACTCCATGTCGTATAATCTTGTGCAAAGGTGTTTAGTAAAAATAGAAAAAACAAAAAAATGGTGATGAGTGATAGGCTTTCTGTTTTCATTTCAATACCCACTTTTCAAATGCAGATTTTATTCGTTCTACTTACAACTAACGTATTTTCCACAGAAGTATTGTGCCATCATCGCTGCTACTCGCGAGCGTATTTCCATTAGATGAAAACGCTATGGATATGGATCTCTGTTTAGCATCCAAAATCTTTGTAATATGTTTCCCTGTGCGTGCATCCCATAAACGTATGGTTTTATCCGAATTCACACTGGCAATTATGGAACCATCAGGTGAAAAAGTAAGGGAACCGACCGCGAATGGATTTCCTTTAGGATCAGACATCTTTATCTCTCCTGTCAAAGCATCCCACAAAAGTATCATTCCATCTGTACATCCAGTTGCGAGTGTTTTTCCATCTGGAGAATACGCTACTGAAGTGAGATTAAATGGCTCTCCAGACAGCGTAATCTGAGGCTTCCTTGTGTTCACATCAAACAAATGTACTAACCCTTCCTCACTCCTAAAAGCAATCGTATTTCCATCAGGAGAAATACAGACGTCAGTAACCTTGCCAAAATCTCCTGCAAAAGAAGTAATGTGTTCTCCTATATGTCTATTCCACAATCGCACCGTCTTGTCCCAGCTACCCGTAGCGATTGTGTTGCCATCTGGTGAAAAAGCAAGAGCCCTGACCCATTCAGTATGACCACTTAATGTGTTTTTGTGTTTAAGTGTCTTTGTGTTCCACAATTGAATTGTTTTGTCATGGCTTGCACTGGCTATGGTATTTCCATCTGGTGAAAAAGCAAGAGCACTGACCCAATCAGTATGTCCTCTAAACGCAACGATGGGTTTTCTTGTGTGAGTATCCCATAAACGTACTGTTGCATCTTCGCCTCCACTGACTATTGTTCTGCCATCCGGCGAAAATGCCAGTGATTTGATTCCTGCCGTATGACCTTTGAGTATGTGAGTTTTGTATTGCGCTATACGTATATCCCATAGGCGTACTGACCTATACGTCGCGGGACTGCCATCTGTGGCAATTGTTTTTCCATCAGGGGAAAAAGCAACATTAGTGATTTCATATAAATGTCCAATGTGCGTGGAAACATTATGTTGCGGTGCGCGTGTATTCCATAATCGTAATGTTCTGTCACTACTCGCGGAGACAATAGTCTTTCCATCTGGAGAAAAATCCAACGCAGTGACACTCTTTGTATGTCCAATAAGCGTGTTTTTGAGTTTAAGGGTTTTGGAGTCCCACAATCGTACTGTATTGTCTGCACTTGCAATTGTTTTTCCATCTGGTGAAAATTCTACATCTGAAACCACATCCACATGTCCGGTGAGAGTATCTCTGTGTAGGTGAGTATGTGTATCCCATAACCGTATTGTATTGTCTGTGCTTCCTGTAGCAATGGTTGTGCCATCTGGAGAATAATCTATGGCTGTTACTGGATTTGTATGTCCCATGAGCGTTTTTTTGTGTTTATATGTACGGGTATCCCACAAGCGTACAGTCTTGTCTACGCTAACGGTAGCGAAAGTTTCACCATCCGGTGAAAATGCCATATCAAGAACCGCCAATGTATGTCCTTTAAGCGTAATAATATGTTTTCTTGTGCGTCTGTCCCATAGTCGTACTGTTCTATCAGCACTTGTGGTAGCAAGGGTTTTCCCATCAGGCGAGAAAACCAGAGAGGTCACTGCTTCTGTATGTCCATGCCGTTTAGAGAGTTTATGCTGTCTTGTGATTGTGTTTCGCAAACCTTTGAGTATAGAAATCACAGGTGGTTGTGCAATGTGAACATCCCACAACCGGACTGTTCCATCCCAGCCTCCTGTAGCGATAATTTTATTGTCTGGAGAAAATGCGATAGAATAGACACCCGCTTTATGTCCTTCAAGCACACGCATGTTTTCCTTTATACGTGTATTCCATAACTTTATAGTTCCGTCATAACTGGCAGTAGCAATTCTCTTCCCATCCGCAGAAAACGTGATTGCAGAGATGCGGTTTGTATGTCCTCTAAGTGTGGTGATATGTTGGCTCGTAGATAAGTCCCATAGCATAACGTATCCATTGATTTTACCGTTTGCAACGAGATTTTCATTCGTGGAAAACGCTACAGAAGGGATTGCCAATCCCATTCTTAGACGTATAGATTTGTGTGCTCCAGTGCGCGTGTTCCATGAATGCACTTTTCCTGATTTATTCACGCTGGTAACACTCTTTCTGTCCGGTGAAAACGCCACGCAGATTGCTTCTCGCTGATTCTCTATAAATGTAGTTTTGGGTTTTCCTGTCCGAGCATCCCACAACCGCACAGTTTTGTCCCGACTTGTACTCGCAATTGTCTCTCCATCTGATGAATATACAACATAGTTAACAAAACCCGTATGTCCATAAAGTGTATTCTTGAGTTGGCCTGTCTGTGTATCCCATTCCTGTATAATATGATCATAACTACCAGAAGCAATAGTGTTCCCATCAGGTGAAAAAGCCACGGTAGTAATACCACCATTGCCATCACCACCAAGTGTTGTTCTATGGTGTCCTGTGACTCCGTCCCACAGTCTGACAGTTCCATCAGTACATCCACTCGCAATAATACTACCATTTGGAGAAAACGCTACAGATGTAACCCAACCTTTATTCTCTGGAAGTAAATTAAGCTCTTTTTCTTTACCCGGTCGCACATCATATATCCAGATACCGATAGCACTTGCAACTGCAAGCCGATTGCCATCAGGTGAGAAAGCGATATTTCCTGTAATTTCACCTTTACCGAGGCGCGCTACAGCACCATCTGGCAGACTCCAAGTCGTATGATCTTGTGCAAATGTGTTTGGTAGGATTAGTAGAAATGTGAAGAGAAGTGTTATGAGGGATAGCCGTGCTTTTTTCATGGAAGTTACCTCCACGAAGGATTGATTCTGCTATCTATTGTCTATGAAACCTGCGTTCCAATTCATCCCGTTCCATTTCAATGATAATTGGTCGTGAATGCGGACAGTTGAAGGGTAGTTTTGCTTCTGATAGTTCACGAACAAGGTTTATCATCTCTTTAGCATCTAAGGTATCGCCTGCTTTTACAGCAGCACGGCATGCCAGGGTAATCAACGCATCGTCTATCGCTTTAGGTAACGCTACTTCAGCATGCGGTTGTTCAGGGAGTTTGTCAAGTATATCCGTTACTGTCTGTGCAGCAGCTCGCGTGGGTAGCGGTGCAGGCATGGCACGGATGAGTATCGTATTGCCACCAAATTCTTCCAATTCAAAACCGAGTTTCTCAAATATCTCACCATGGACTTTGAAAACGGCAATCTGTTGTGGAGTCACTTCAACAGTAACAGGGAGTAATAACCCTTGTACAGGGATTCCGTTTGACTTGAGTTGGTTAACAAAGCGTTCATACAGCACCCGTTCTGCAGCGACATGTTGGTCAATAAAAAAGACTTTATCTTCACCTTCAGCAACAATATATGTTTTGAAAAGATTTGTTTTCAACTCCACATTCTCAAAATCAAGGAGTTTGAGTTTCACACCTTCTGGGATGGACTGTTGTGACGGTTGCACCACGGTTCTGGGTACTTCCGTATCTGTTTTACTACCTTCGTCAATATTAGGTTCAGTGTGAATGGGTTCAGATTCAGTTTTCTTCGTGCGCCTTGTTTCTCCGAAGGGTGTCTGCTTGCGTTCTACATTTCTATCTGTAGGATAAGTTTGAGGTGTGGCGGGTTGCTGTGTAATGGTATGTGCCTTGTTTCTCGGATGGGTGTCAACACGTGCAATTCCATCCGGGACATCTTCAGTATGGGTTCTTTCAGGTGTTCTATTTACAGAAGTTTCAATTTTCGGTATAAACTTCTCTTTATTTATGACGTTGCGAATCATCTTCACAATTCCACTGAAAATCGTGCGTTCATTTCGGAACCGCACCTCTATCTTAGCAGGATGGACGTTCACATCAACCGTATTGGGTTCAAGCGTCATAAAGAGTACTGCTACAGCGTGACGATCCTTCTGAATTGTTGCACTGAGTCCCTCTTTGAGTGCTGCAGCGATCATACTGCTACGAATCGGACGTTGATTCATGAAAAAGAGTTGATATTCTCTGTTGGGTTTGTTAAAATCAGGTTTTCCGAGCATACCCGATAGTTTGAAATCCGGCAGTTCTTCATTGAATTCTATAAGATTATCAGCAAATTCTTTACCATATACCAATCTGGCCCGTTCCAGATTTGAATCGCATGCCCGAACATCCAAGATGGTTCTGCCGTTATGAGAGAGGACGAAATGTATTTTTGGGTGTGCTAACGCAGCCCATGTCACCTGTTTCGTGATATGGTTTATTTCAGTTGTCTCAGTCTTCATGAATTTGAGACGTGCTGGCACATTGTGGAAAAGGTTATTGATAGAGATGTGCGTACCGGGGGAACACCCACTCTCCTCAACAGAACGGAACACACCGCCATCAACACTAATCTTTGTGCCTTGAACCGCATCAACGGTACGGGTTAGGAGTTCAAATTGTGATACAGAGGCTATACTTGCTAACGCCTCACCGCGGAAACCGAATGTGTTAATATTTTCAAGGTCTTCTATATTATTGACTTTGCTGGTAGCGTGGCGTTCTAAAGCGAGGAGAGCGTCTTCACGTTCCATGCCCGTTCCGTTGTCCGACACACGAATAAGACTTTTACCCCCTGCACGGATTTCAACTCGGATGCTTGTGCTTTCGGCATCTATTGCGTTTTCAATGAGTTCTTTTACGACAGATGCGGGCCGTTCAACAACTTCACCTGCAGCTATTTTATTCGCTACATCTGCTGAGAGGATTCTGATTTTTGGCATGTCTTTTGAACCTATTTAAATAAGCGATTATTCTTCAAAGGGCGTTTTATTAACACTTATAATTTATCATTTTCTTAGACCAATGTCAAGGTAATAGTTAATGCGTTGCAGGCACAACCTCGACACATAAACACTGCTATATTTATGAACTTGTAGAGAAATGAGATGAGATTTGAGCCTGAAGACTTTATCGTTGAAGAAATACCTCTATATGAACCTTCACGATCAGGGACACATACTTTCTTCGCTATTCGGAAACGCAGTCTCACCACTTATGAGGCAATAAATCGAATTGCGCGTGAACTCCATGTGAATCATAAAAGTATCGGATATGCCGGTCTGAAGGATAAACATGCAATCACAACACAGGTACTGTCTGTTGAAGGAATACCACCTGAACAGATTTTGAAGTTAAAGGTCCCACAAATTCAGATTTTATGGGCAGAACGCCATTCACATAAATTACGTGTAGGACATCTGAAAGCCAATCGTTTTGAAATAACATTACGTTATACTTCCCCGCATACCTTACTCGATGTTGAGAAAAAAATGGTACAGCTATCAACAGCAAGTGTACCAAATCGGTATGGTGAACAACGGTTCGGCAATAAACAGGATTCACACCTGATAGGGAAAGCATTACTAAATAAGGATTGGGAGAGAGCATTAGAATATGTGCTTGATACTGAAACGGCACAGTTCACTGATTTGGCAAAGCAGATTAAAGGTATGAGAAAACATGATACACTTGAAAAAGTAGTTGCATGTATTCCACACCGTAAGCGGAGACTCTACCTATCAGCATATCAGGCATATCTGTTTAATCGTATTTTGGAGAAAAGACTACCCGATTTAGGTCAGTTGTTGGATGGTGATATAGCGATCAAGCATCGTAATGGTGCCCCTTTTCTCGTTGAAAACGCGGAGATTGAACAACCACGGGCTGATGCATTTGAAATTAGTCCTTCCGGCCCTATCTTTGGGTATAAAATGCGACAACCTACCGGTAAAGTTTTGGAAATGGAGCAAGAATTACTATCAGCAGAGGGAGTTAAACCAGAGTCTTTTCGCAAGGTTGCGGGTGTGCGATTACCAGGCACACGTAGACCGCTGCGTATTCAGATGGATCTGCATCAAGTAAAGGCAGTTGACAACGGCGTGCGTCTCTCTTTTACATTACCTGCTGGCAGTTACGCAACGGTGGTATTAGAAGAACTTAGATATTGTTGACAGGAATTGTACTGATAAATACGCAAATTCCTCATTTTTTTGGGCCTTGTATTTTTGGGTAATTTGTTATATACTTTCTTTTGCGTTATAGAATTTGCGTCAACCACTTTTATTTCCAAAAATTTATTGAAAAACACCACACTAATTTCTTAAGAAACAGAAGACGAGAAATGAACATTTTACACAGCTTAAATGAAAAACAGACTGAAGCAGTCATACATAAAGACGGACCGATACTCGTTATTGCGGGTCCAGGTACCGGTAAAACGAAAGTCATCACACATCGCATCGGGTATTTAATTCGGGAACACAGAATCAAACCTTACAACATCCTTGCTATCACTTTCACGAATAAAGCTGCCGAAGAGATGCGAGAACGGGTTAACAAAGAGATCGGTGAACCACACGGTTCCGATATAAAGGTCAGCACCTTTCATGCATTCTGCGTAAGAGTACTACGAAAACATGCACAACAGATAGGTCTCAGTGAGAACTTCGCTATCTTTGATCAAGAAATCCAAGACGAAATCTTGGAAGAGGTGGTACGGGAATTGAATCTGAACTCACGCATCTACCCTTCATGGCGGCTGCGAAATATCATCAGTGAGGGTAAACAATTAATTCGGGATAAGCTAAAAAACGTATCGGATGACTTGTATATTGATCCCGATGTCATCGCAGAAATAGATGATCCTGATGCGGAAGAAAACATAAAGCGGGCAATCAGTGCCTATCAGGACAAACTCACAGAATACAATGCACTTGACTTTGATGATCTGCTACTTAAGACGGTTGAACTTTTCAGAGAAGTTTCAGAAATACAAACTGATTACCACAAAAACATCTCTTATATACTTGTGGATGAGTACCACGATGTGAATAGTGTCCAGTATGCGTTACTTCAACTCATCACTGCACCACCAAATAACAACCTAATGGTAGTTGCGGATGCTGATCAATCAATTTACAGTTGGCGCGGGTCTAATCCGCAATATATTGAGCATTTTATAGAGGACTTCTCACCTGAAGTCGTTGAATTGGATGAGCATTATCGGTGTAGTGAGAGGATACTACGTGCTGCAGAAGAAGTGATCGGTAGGAATACGGAACGACAGAAACAGCACACACTTAAAACACACAGAGATGTGGGATGGAATATATATCACTATACCTTTAGTACAGCTACCGAGGAAGCACGATATATTATAGAAATCATCCGAAATCTGATTAGACACCGGGGTGTCTCCTATCGCGATATCGCCATCTTCTACCGGACGCACAAACTTGCGGATGTTTTAGCAGAGGAATTACTCAGGCAGAAGATAAAATTTCAACGTATCCGACCTACGAATTCGTTTGATGAAGAAATCAGTAAAGGTATCTTCTCCTACCTCCGTTTCATTCAGTGGCACCTCCCACAAGACCTTGAGAATGCAATCAACTTTCCTGAAAAACGGATTGACGATCTAACCTGGGTTCGACTCAAGTGGTTAGCGATCCGCAAGGAAATAACTTTAGCAGAACTCTTAAAGAACATTGATGCGTATCCAGAAGATGTTGGTCCATTTACACGACGCAACATTCGGCAATTTTGGGATCGACTTGAGGCTCTATCTGAGGAGATAAAAGAGGAGAAGATAGATAAAATTGCCCAGAAGTTATTTGCAACATTGGATAGTTTTCGGTCACCATACCGTCAAAAGGAACTGGGAACAATTGAAAGACAACCCGAAATGCAGAATGTTTCCCTTATACAGGATGTACTGTATAGCGCGCTTGATCGCGATGAACCCATTAAGATTACTGCAAACTACGGAGTAGATGAATACTGTGCAGCAAGCATCATACATCAGACCTTGAAAACCTATCTGAATAAGAATGTAGAGATACAACTATTACCGAAAGATATGGACAGAAGTAAACCGCATCTGAACGAAAATGGAATCAATCTCCTAATTGGAGATTTCGGTGAGTTGGACGAAACATCAGCAGATTCGCGCATTATAATAATCGGAACAACCGCTGCAGAAGGTATCAGTACACTTCAACTTCAATCTGATGGTATTCGCAGCATCGCTGCCCTTAGACTATGTCAACGTCTATTAAGTCGTTTTGAATCACCAAACATGTCAGATATGGTCATTTACGACTTGGAAACGACAGGGGTTGATACGAGATATGCGAATATCGTTGAGATAGCCGCACAGCGACTCAATGCTGTTGGGAATGGAATAGAACGGTACTATAGATTAGTAAGACCCCCAGGTGGATATATACCGAAAGAAACTACTCGTATTCACGACATAAATGAAGAGACCGTTAAAGATTGCCCGAGTATTGAAATGGTGCTTCCCGAATTGTGCAGTTTCATTCAAGATCGTATTCTTATCGGACACAATGTCGTGAATTATGATAACCCTATTCTTGAACGTGTCCTTCAAGAACACCTGAACCGAGGATTGCCGAATCCGCATTATGACACGCTTGTGACTGCACGAAGGCTCTTCCCAAGACAGCGCTGCAATATTCAGACACTTGCTGAAAAATTCGGAATTGGATACAACCGTCTACATAGTGCACAGGAGGATGTAGAAGTCAACCGCAAAATCTTCAAGGAACTCATCAGAATTGACACACAGAAACAGCAGGTAAAATCACTCACTGAATTCTTACCATTGATTGGTGCTGGTATCCTTGCTAAGACCTCTGATATTGATGAAGTGGAAATATCACATGAAACTAAAGCATATCTAAATGCTGCGAAAAGGTATGCGAAAGTCAATCATGATGTCTTATCCGTTGATTTACCTTTTGAACAGACAGAGAAAGAACAGGTATCTGAATTCTTCAATTTGCTTAGGGAGTCTGATGTCCCTGTTGACAAGGAGGACAGTGATTGGATTGAACACAAGTCGCGATTCCTGAATTTTGTCCTAAACTTTGAAAGAGTGGGACACGGACATACACTGACCGATTTCTTAGATTACCAGAAACTACTAACCAGTTTTGATGAGCTTGATAATAAAACAGAGCAACTCACACTCATGACATTACATGCTGCAAAAGGGACAGAATTTCCTGTTGTCTTTATCATAGGAATGGAGGATGGCAATTTTCCAATAGGTAGGAGTAGTCTAACATTGGCGGAACTTGAAGAGGAACGGCGTCTGTTCTATGTTGGCATGACGCGGGCACAAGAACAACTATATCTATCTTCTACTTTATATCGTTTCAATGACCGAGGACAGGTAGCATCTATGTTTATCCACGAAATGCCATCTAACTATTTGGTGAAGTGGAGCTCACAAACACACATGTAAATTAGAATGTGTAAACTAAATATCTCAGGACTTACGCAGTTTCTCTTAAAGTCCCCCTGATAATGGGACTTAGGGGTTAAATCACTAAAATATCATTGAAATAAAGACTTTTAAACCCCCTAACCCCCCTTATCAAGGGGGAATGCGTAAGTCCTATATTAAACATATATGAGAACATAACGGAGGAACATAATGGGAATAGGATTCTTTGAGGCAATTATATTCGGATTTTGGAGTTTTTTCTTTGTCATAGTAGTAGCAATTGTACATATTTCTTTTGCCATCGGCATCTATCGGGATGCCAAGCAGAGGGGAAGTGCTATTTTCGTTCAGCCTGAGATATGGTTAATTGCCACACTTTTTGGCGGAATAATAGTTACTACTGCCTATTGGTTAATGCATCATTCTCGTCTAAATCCAGCCGTTGGGGTCAGACAGGTAGAACCGCACGATGATCTGCTTTAGGATGGATTGAAAGTGTTTGCAATTAACGCACGTACTATGTAGAAGGATCTCCGATTTGGAGATCACTCCTACAGAAATACGATTGTAATGCGAACACTTACCATATTTATCGCAATGCAGACTTTAGATTACCCCACGTAGTTGCCAATTTTCCATCGGGTTGAACAGCGAAAAAAACTGAGGTCTCACCGAGGTAATTTAGCACGTTCTCAGACAGTTTTCTCAGGTTTTCACCCTCCTTAGAGTTCGTATCAGTATAGACCCCGTTGTGATGTCCGAGTGTGATGATTTTGCCATCATTTACCTCGTATTCAACAAGCGGACGTTCGCCGGCACCTGCACCACCATCCCGTGTTTTTGTGCCAAGTATGTTACCCGCTGGAGGACTTGCTTTAAAATTGATGAAATCTGCGGTAAAACCCGGTTGATCCATACTCGTAAGAAAAATGGGATCACCCGTATCAAAACCTTCAAACACAGGATGATCTTTATGATCATCAGTTGCGATAACCCCAATTTCAGGTGGACCTTTACCGAGTGGTTGAAAGACGCGTACGTTACCTTCATCAACTTCTAAATCTATAACATACTTAAGTCCGAGTGCAGAGAGGAATACACTACCACCTACATCCAAATAATCAAGGATGTTCTTTTTAGTTGCATCTTCAAGAAAGGGTTCTGGCAACGTGTTCGTTTCTGTATAGAAAAGCCATAACACAGCAAATTGGTCTAACTTCATCGCTGACCCGGTATTCGTTTTAAAGTTACCACTCTTGTCAGCTATGAGCATCTTCGTTTGAAATGTATCTTCTACCCAATCATAAGCAGCTTCCTCTACTTCACCGAGTTGATTACTTCCTGCCAAAAATCCAACAGTCACATCTGTTGCATATATTGGTAAGATCATCAATGCGGAAAAGAGGATACATATAATCATGCAGCGAATTATAACGCTATGTTCCATTGTTCTATCTCCTTATCGGTTTTTTACATGTTAACATATATTATTGGAACATGTCCATGAAATAGAAGTGGTTTCAGAAAATTGAATGATATGTAGATTGAAAGTATGAAACATTTTTTTGTTGACAAAAATCAGAAAGATTTGTAAAATGCAATCGGTATAATGACTAATATATGTCGCAAGATCAATGTAGGTGATTATAGGAATTATCCACTGAACACGAAGGATGACCTTCACAACCTACAACTATAAATCTAAAATAATTGGAGAATAAAAAAATGCGTTTTGAATTTATTAGATCGTTTCATATCTTGACTGTAATAGCTGCCATGTTATGTGTTGGTATATTCACTGCCAATGCTGACCTGAGTGATCCGACAATTTCTGTCTACTATAGCTTTGATGGAGAGGGTGAAACTGTCGTTGATGGTTCCCTAAGTGGAAATGATGGAACCATAGTCGGCAACGTCAATCGGGTAGATGGTGTAATGGGGAAAGCGATAGTGTTAGAAACCGATTCGTGGATTGACATGAACGGTCCCGAATTCAAGAATCTTCCCAATGATGGATTCACAATAGCCACTTGGGTTAACCATACGGGCTCATCTGATCCTCAGACACTCCTTGATGCGATCGGTACAGACCACGGTAGTGGACTATTCCACATGGAAATTCGAACTGGTGGATTCCGTTTTTTCCATAGAAACCATACAAACACAACTGTCTTTAATATCAACCCGGGTCCAGTGTTAGAAGCTGACAAATGGGTTCATTTTGCTGGTACTTATGATGTGGAGAGTGGTGAGATAAAGACTTATGTTGATGGTGAAGAAACTCACAGTGCTGTTGGAGGTGGTGAACTTGCAGCTAATTGGGGTGTTTCTGCAGGAATCGGACACCATAAGAATGGACGATGGTTTAACGGGATGCTGGATGATTATTTCATCTTCGCACGCGCTGTGTCTGCAGATGAGATACAGCAGATTATGGAAGGGGCATTTATAACGCCAGTTGAACCACAAAATAAACTCACAACTACCTGGGGAAATATTAAATCCCATTAGGTTACACATAGAGGAGTAGAGCATGTATATATATGTTAATATTGTTAAGAAACTACCCATCTATCTAACCGTATTGATATTTTTGGGGACCTGTGTATTTTCAGTTCAGGCTGATTTAAATGACCCGACATTGTCCGTTTACTATAGTTTTGATGAAGAAAGTAACACGGTTAAAGATGGGTCAAAAAGCGGTAACGATGGGGAAGTAGAGGGAAATGCTACATGGGAAAAAGGTGTTTATGGAAAAGCCATCGCTTTAGAAACCAATGTATGGATTAATATGAATGGTCCGGAGTTTGAGAACGGTCCGGTAGATGGATTCACATTAGCTGTTTGGGTTAACCACAACGGTTCCACGGATCCGCAAACACTGCTTGATGCCATTGGTACAACAATTGAAAGTGGACTTTATCACATGGAAATCCGTCCTGGTGGATTCCGTTTCTTCCATCGAAATGAGACAAATACTGAAGTTTTCAATATCAATCCGGGTCCCGTAATTGATGCAGGTGAATGGGTTCATTTCGCTGGTACTTATGATAGTGATAGTGGTGATGCTAAGACCTATATTGATGGTGAAGAAACGCATTCAGTCAAAGGTTCAGGAAAACTATCCGCTGAATGGGGAGTGAACGCAGGAATTGGACACCACAAAAATGGTCGTTGGTATCAAGGGTTGCTGGATGAGTACTACATTTTTAATCGTGCATTATCTGAAAGCGAAATTAATCAAGTTAAAGCAGGTGAGTTTCTGTCTGTAGAACCCGAAGAAAAACTCACTACAACATGGGGTAACATTAAATCCCGTTGATATACAGACAATACCCTTGACACTCATAGCCATTCTGAAAGATTGGGTGTATTGTAACACAATCTGTATGAAGATTAAGTTATTAATTCGCTAATATCCTAACGGCAATGAATTGCCCTACTACAGACTTGCAGGTTCGTAGTAGGGCAATTCATTTCTAAGATTTTGGAAGGGTATACACACCGCGTTGAACTCGGACAATTTCCGCTTTTTCAACGAGCCTTGAAAGTGCATAGTTTATCGCCTGTGGCGTTCCTTCAAGTGCAGCAACTAACTCAGCTGTTTTTTTCTCACCATCGGCAAGCAAAGAGAGTATCTCATTTCGGTAAGGGGCACGTAAGATATTCCTACCTCTCATCTTTTGTAGGAGGCGGTTCGCCTGCCGAACAGAGCATCCCAAAATTCGTTCAACCTCTTCTCTACTTGTTTCGGCTGTTATATTTTCGCGTTCAGTTTCAAAACGTTGCCGTGTACGTATCGTCTCTGCAAGTTTGTCTATTCCACCGGCTATCTCAAAATCCTCCCAGTCAAAAAGTAGGACTTCCGGCCTATTAGTGACGTTCGGTAATTCTAAGCTTGATAATAAAACAACCTTCTTATCCTTGAAACGATCCAATCCCGCATATACTATTATCTGGGAGAGTATACTAATTACCCTTTCTTCGTAAACACTTTGTAAGCGTTCGTCTTTGTAGTATCCGGTTTCTGAATCTCTTTCGTAGCGCAGCGGAATTTCGTCATTTCCAAATAAAATATGTGCTCTTGACCAAACAGCACACGGTCCTACTTCGGGTGTGCTGATGATCCAGATGACATCTACTTCCTTAAAAGATGTTTCAAACTCTTTCAATGCTTGGTAAATTGTTACGAAACAAACGTTTTCTTTTTCGGCGACACCTCTTAAGTGTCGGATTAATGTATTACGCGTGATAATTGCATGTTTTACATCTGGCACCCTTTCAACTTCTGCAAGAATAGAAAGTAAATAATGTAGTCCAAGCTTAGATATGCCGACATATTGCCAATTGTTGTGAATGTCCAACATCATATTTCGTGGAAAGGTGCCAGTTCGAATTTGAAAAAGGATATTTCCCGGCTGCCATGTGGTGGGTTTAATACGGATAACTTGTCTTTCCTCGTTTGGGAATACTTGTGGAAGATGTCTATCTAAGTTCGTGGAAGATATTAACAATAGACGTTTGACATCTTGGTGTAGCATGGGTGGCACTCGGAATCTTAGGATATTTTCATCCCATTCCATCGGTGGATTATTATCCGTAGAATAGTGTGTACAGAAACATTTGAGTTGATGCCAAAACGTCCAATTTGGGTTTTGACAAACTGTCGGAAACCTATCGATGCTTTCCACAGTTGCCGTACCTAATGTACCTATCTGGATGGCTTGTGCCATAGACAGTGGCACCCCTTTTCTTGGATCTTTGACCTGACACATCTGTTCAATGATCGTTTCTTCCTGCCATTCAAACATCTGGATTACAAGTCGAATTCTATTGGCAGCTTCTGTCTGAGATTTATATTTGATTTCTAAAGCACTCAATAAAACTTTGGCAAAATCACCCAAAACATCTCCCTGCCAGTTCACGGTCCACGCTTCTATCTGTCTTCTTGAGAGTTCACATCTAGGGAATAAATCAAAGAAACGCACCCCGTTTATGATACACAGTCTTTCTGTATTATCCACCTGTTTTAGCATATTACTAGCAACATCAGCATATTGTGGATTGAAAAACAGTTGGGGTATAGTCGTTATTTGTGATTTTGCATGTTGTAATGTGTGGTATTGTGATAAATAACCGCGTTCCTTACAGGTTGTATAGACGGGACACTGCGGACAGATACTTTCACTCGCGTTTCCACCCTTTTTCTCAAGGCTATCACACCGATCAGCATCTTCACACATATTGCCGTGTTGGAACGGATTTGCCATGCGTTCATCAACGGGTATTTCTTCCACTTTTTCCCATAGATGCTTACGAGGTTTCCAGCAAACGACTGATTGTGAATTCTCTTGGACTCGTTGTTCTGCTGCTTCTGCCAATTTGCTATTTGGTAGATTTAGGCAGGTTGGGTAATTGGTGAGGAGATCCAATTCTAATTCAAAGTTTTCTTCTTTACAGTTTTCAGTAATAAGCGCGATAACACGCGTATTTTGATCAAAAGACTCTTTCAACTTGTCGGTAATCTGATCCGGATCCCATTCTACTGTTCGGGTTGGTTCCGATTTCTGTAGTATCGGTGGTAAGCGTTTTATCGCTAAAGGACTTATTCTTCCTTCGCGAGCAGCTAATATCTCTTCGCTAACAGGCATCCCCGCAGCGGGTATCTGTGGCAGCAGTCCTGTATCTTCCCAAACATCTGTAATTGGTGTTGAAGTCGTTGGTATACCAAAACCATCTGTGGATGCACATACCCAAATAATATGTTCGCTTTCCCACAATGCAACATGTCCATCATCAACGTTGTCAACGGTTTTATTCCAAAGGTGAACATTGTTGTCTTTCCGGAGATAAGAAAAACCGCGCTTTAAGAATGCTTGCTTTGCGATATTAAGCAGATATGAACCGAAGTCTAAGGGAGTCGTATCAGGTTTAATTTTCGGTTTATCTGTTCCATACAATATGGGTTCGTGAAGTTCAGCACGGAGTGCATTGATAGGGGAAAACAGGACCTCTTTCATAACAACAGGTGGGTCTAATAAGTTTCCAGTCAGGATTTCGTAGCGTGCATCCCAGCAACTATATCCCTCTTTCCCTAACATTTCAAGAAATACGATGCGCTGGTGTGGATTATCCGATGTCGGTGTGCCTTTATGGATATAATATATTGCCTCATCGGTATTTGGATGTAGGTAATCCTGCACCCTGCAAGAAAAGCGTAACCCTCCTGACTTTGTTAGTGTCAGTAGTGGGTTCTCAACAAAATTAACGAGCAATTCAACACAGCGCAGAACAGCATCAGGGGCAGTACATATTCCCTCATAAGTGAATACGAGATCATGCCAATGTTCCCTGTCCTTTCCAGAGGGTGTGCCAGTATAGACGTTAATACCCCACGAATTATCCCATTGTTCCATTGCCCAATCTTTTATTCTTTGACGTTCGTAAAAACGTTCTCCACCAAAGTAACTCGGACCCTGATCGTTTTCTGGTGCGTGACCTATCGGCATAACAGAAATGTCAGCATCCTCTAAATCATCAAGCAGCACAGGATAATTGCGAGCACAATAGACGGTGTGTTGGTGTGGATACCCTCTATTATGAACAGCAGGGGATATCTCTGTCCTGCGTTGTCGGAGTGGATTCTTGTGCCGTTCATGGCAAAGTGATATTAAATTTTTCAAGGCATTCATCATAGTTATATAGTATTACAAATCTATCTATTTATCAAATAATACGTCATATTATAAATAGTAGACATAAATATAATATTAATTTTATAATTTGACTTAATCTACTATTTATAATACAATTAGTTTATATACTATCAATGATCAAAACTCTACCATAATTGGAGGCGAAATTGAGGTTTTATTCTACGTTCCACACATTAGTCATTTTAATGGTTGTGCTGACCTTCAGCGCCCCCTTTGTTATCCTTGCACAACAGAATACGACGCAACAGGATGTTCCCAAAGATGCCACACAAGATGTAAACGCCATACAACGTCAAGCTATAGCAGATGCAGAACAAGATGCAAGTACCGACCACAATATATTTGTGTCCATCGGAATGGGTGCTTGCCTTCCTATACTGAGTTTAACTACAGGTTTGGTAGGTGCAGTTGTTCTTGGTAGAGAAAGCAATGGTGGTTGGTTCGGATATAGTCTCGGTAATCCTTATGCGTTCGTTGGGTGTGCTGGCATTACAGCTGTAGGTTCATACTGGGTGATTTATTCCTACGATTCAAAACCGGCTACTGAGCGATTCATCGGAAAAACGTCAGTATACGTTGAGGTTTACACCGAAGCTTACCAGAAAAAAATGCGATCCCTACGCTTGAAATGGGTCGCGGTGGGATCTAGCGGTTGCTTAATGTATGTCACTTATAAACATCTGACGCTTCCCACCATCTTACGGATGTTGAAATCGGTGGTCG
>VXOP01000044.1 GCA_009839975.1 Candidatus Poribacteria bacterium | reverse complement strand
GTAAAAGGTTGCATTTTTTTCATTAATTTCACTTTTTTTGTTTTACATTAACCTTGGTGTTGAATTTGTATAGTATAACGACTGATTGTGAAGCGTGTTTACCTGACCTGCAAAGTATTTCTGTAATTATAGAGACGATTGGATGGAAAAGGATTGCATTTTTTCTTTGCATATTTACGAACAAACAAAGGCGCGTATACGGTACGCGCCTTTTATGCATAAAAACTGTGTGGTTCATTGGTCAAGTGCGTAACGTAGCACACCCTTGCCGTTTGTGCCAACATATAGCATATTGCCATCAACATCAAGACAGTTTACATAATAACCTATTTCTGGTGTAATCTGTTCCCATTTCCCGTTGTTGGCATTGCGTTGGTAAATTTTCTGTTCAAATTCACCGAAAACCTTTGTTCCATCAACTGTGAGTTTGTTCATTTCTATTGCTGTCCCCTCTGAATCGGTAAGTATTTGCCAATCAGTTCCATTTTCAGACATGACAACTCCTTTATCGGTTGCAATATAGACAGTGTTTTCAGCAAACAGTATATCCTTGTATCGTTCTACCTTGAATGGCAGATGATCCGTGATATTGGTCCAGGTTGTTCCTTCGTCGTTGGATTGTATCAATCGTCCATTTGACTTGCCAACATAGACTCTTTTTCCAGATACAGCGAATTCAATACTGACAGTACCGAATCGTGTGGTAATACCTGTGACATACCAGTTAAATGATCCGATGTTCCATCTATAAAGTCTTTTATTATGTAAAATAAAGTAGGCGGAATCTGTCGCAGCAAAATCCCCATCTGGTAACATTTTCCTGTATAAATCTGTCCATATTGTCACTATATTTAATTCCTTGTTGCTAATGTCTAAATGTTTCATCAAGTTTGGTACATTAGAGATTTCAGATAGTTTATAGTCTTTTGATAACGTGAATAACTTTGGATTTCCACTGATGTTTTTTCTTGCATAGAATTTTCCGTTGGTATGTGTTATTCGCGGTAGCTGTTCAGTAACCTCAGAGATAGGTAGCCAGGTCTCACCACCATCGCTTGAATATACAAGCTGACTTTGAGTGTTTACGTATAACATTCCATCGGTAGCAATTAGCTGCTGTATGTTGGAATTCACCATGCCAGTATTAAACTGATTCCATGACTTTCCGCCATCGGTTGACCGTTGAATGCCATAAGACCCGCATCGTAAGAAAGTGTTATCATCCAACATGACCGCGTCTGTACTAATTTCCATAGTTTCCTTCAGTGTTCTCCATGTGTCACCAGCATCATTTGAATAGAAGTCTTGAGAAGACTGCATAACGAGTATTCTGTCTTTATTCGCAGCAAACTTTACTGTCTTGTCCATTTCTTTGATCCAGACGTTCCCATCTTTAAGTGCTACTGCTGTAGCAGACCTTGAAGAATCTCTCTCTTCTACGGTTTGCTTTGTAGAATCGATCTTTGGAGAAATATGCTCATAAGAATTACCTTTGTCATATACGCGAAAAAGTGATAGACCACCAGACATCCAATGATCAGCTTTTACATCTGATAAGTCTAACCAGTCTGATCTAAAAGAACCTTTTACTATATACCGATAGTTAGATGAGTCAGGATTACTCACCATATGATCTCTCTTCCCACTTAATACATAAAGATACTCTCCAGACGTAACCATCGCTAAGATGCTATCCTTCTTTCTCAGTATTATATTGCCTATATTGGGTCGGTGTATTGTCTGTATTTCCCAGTCATCTTTATTTAGACGGAACAATCCTTCATCTGTACCAGCGAAAACCACATTTTCAATTGCTGCAATTGCAGTTATTTTTCTGTCAATTAATCCTTTCGTTAATTGTTCCCAAGTTTCCCCGGAATCAACTGACCGGAATATACCATCTGCATAAGCGAGGTATATTGTCATGCTGCTTTCTGATGGTGGTATTCCATCTGTTAATGCCATTCCTATAAGCGTTCCTTCTCTACTCTTACATAAACTGACCCAAGTCGTTCCTCTATCTGTTGAAGTGATTATTTCTGTATCGGTGGCGATAAATAGTTTATCGTTTCGCTCTGCAATGTGCCACCATCCCTGGGTTACTTCTTTTCTGGTGAGAGTGGGACCGTGAATTTGTTCCATGAATTGCCATGCAGTTCCATCATCTGTCAGCCTATAGAGTCCATATAACGTTCCGGCAAAGACATCGCCACGGGTTGATTTGAAGAGTGTTGATACTGTTCCACCTTCTGGACCTTTGGTCTGTATCCACTGTTGATTTTGCTTGCTTATCTCTCCTTCATCCGCATGTGCTACACCAAACAGTGATGCGTTAGGTTTTTGTCCTGCTCCACTGACCTTACCAATTTTCTGGGTATGATTCGGTTTCTTAAGAAGTGTAGGTCTCTCTTGTGTTTGTATGACTATTGGTGCCTCTACGACTTCAATCGTCTGTTCGGATTGTGCGTTTAGGTTGTACGGTTGTTGAAATCTTGGGAGATGCTGCACTCCTGCACCTATCAACAGAACTGCTATAATAGCAGACACCGTAGATATTGCTAAAGGTATCAGAGGTTTTGTTACTGTAGGTGTTATTGGCGTGCTGTTTGTAATTCTCTGCATGATGTTCTCGGTTAACTGTGTGGGGAGTGTGAAACTATTAAGGTTTTCTTTTATCACAGATTCGTCCTCCTTTAGTCTTTTTCTTGCCCTGTGCAATCTTGTTCGCACAGCGTTTGGTGATATACCTAAGAACTTAGCTATTTCTTCGCAGGTCATTTCTGCTATGTAATAGAGATTCATGACTGTCCGTTCGCTTTCTTGTAGTTTGCTAAGTAGTTTCTGGACTAATGCTCGTCGTTTTCTATTTGCTGTTTCTTCGCGTTGATGTGTCATATATTCTGAGTAATACACCTCCTCTAATTCGATAGGATCTAAATCTTCCAGCGATTTTAGTGTCAGTTTGTTCTTTCTGTGCCAGTTTTTGCATTTACGGTCAGCAATAACATAGAGCCAACCGGAAAAACTTTTGTAGTGTTTTAGAGATGCCAGTTTCTGATGAGCAGTTAGGAACGTATCCTGTGCAATCTCTTGTGCGGTATGGAAATCCCCGATTTTTTGCCATGCTAAAGCATGTATCTGTTTTTGGTACTTTTCCACAAGTTTAGAGAAAGCCTGTTCATCACCATCTAAAGTTTGTTGAATTAGGTTTGCGTCTTCACATTTCATTGGATACCTCAATATAGAATGTGCTTTTAATACTATAGACACATTTTTGCGATTGATAATTACACGATTTGTAAAAAAATCGCGATTTTTTTGGAGGAATTCTTCAGAAAGACAAGGATTTACCCTTGTCTTACGAAGAACTTAATCTATTGGTGGTTTACGGTTAGGTTATTCATCAAGTTCGTAAAGTAGCAATCCACTCCCATAAGTACCAACATATAGTTTGCTACCATCAGCATCGAAACATGCAATGGGATATGCAATTTTTGGCGTAACTTGCTTCCATTTATCGTTCTGAATGTTTATGCTATAGATAATCTGTCCGGATTCTCCGTAAACTGTTGTATCAGCGACTACCAATCTATTCATAACAAGTGGAGTTCCATTTTCATCTGATAGCGTTTCCCAGTCTTTGCCATCTGTTGTGCGAATTACACCTCTGTCTGTTGCGACATAAAGACTTTCACCTGCAAAAACTACTGTTTTGAAAGATTCGACTGTAAATGGTAGGTTTGAGGTTACATCTGTCCACGTTTCACCTTCATCAAGTGATTGCAGGAGGTGTCCGTTGTGCATACCGACATAAAGTTTTTTCGCTAAAGCAGCGATTTTCAGACCTGAATCGTTATTTAGCGTTTCATTACCAATTTCATCTGCTAATCTGGTATCATACCATTCTAATGCACCCTGTTTCCATCTATATAGATTGTTGTTGGATTCTGCGTAGAACGTTGAACCAGTTACTGTGAAGTTTCCTGGAAGTTTTTCAAAATTCGGTAATGTTCTCGGCATATAAGTGGGTGTTTCTCTTGTTAAGGTCTTTCCATTATTTGGTGGTTGAATTCGTAGAATGTTCATACTTCCAACCTTCTCAATTACATCTCCAACATTGAAACCCAATTCCTCATTAATTTTAGTAGCATCCGCCAGGATATTCAACATTCTATCAGTTCTTGCATAGAGGTGTTGACCCGATTTATTCAAAGTAACAGTCATATCACCAGCACCAAGAAATACGTTTTTCCATGATTCACCGTCATCATTTGACACAATTATCCCGTTTGGTGTGTAGGCATAAAGTGTATCGTTAACTGTAAATATTTCCCAAATAGTTTTACCAGATATGCCAGGGTTAAATCGTTGCCATGTTTTCCCGCAATCCAAAGAACGGAGTATACCAAATCTATTACTTCTGTAGATAACATTTGGGTTTAAAAACACGGGTGTAGGTGTTGATTTATCTATAGATGGCATATTTGTAGTATCATCCAAGATCCAATTTCCATCCTGATTTAGTGAATATGATTGGTATTTGGTATCAACCACTACGATTCTTCCTTTAGTTGCTGCAATCTTGACTTTGAAGTTTGGTCCCTTTATATTCACGGGATATTGATGTTTTCTCGGTCCAAACATATCTAAAGAAAAATACATTCTATTTGGTTCAGTAATTTCTTCTTTGTACCCAATTAGACTCCATGAATCGCCTTTATCGTTGGAACTATAAAGCCTCCAACCAAAATTTAGAACCTTTTTTGATTCTCCTTGAGGAATGGTTAGTCTCTGATCAGTCTGACGTTTAGCAGGAACAGGAACAATTCTTACAGCATATAACTGGTCTTCTGCAGCTGCTAAACTGTGTATGTCAATTCCTTCTTCAACTGATTCATCTGGACTGATGTGAATTCGTGTCCAATGATCTTCGTCGTGACGAAAGAGTCCTCTGTCTGTTCCTACAAAGACAGTGTTTTTAATGTTGGTAATTGCACGTATTTTTAATTCGTTCTCATTGCCATCTATTATATTCTGTGATTGCCAAGATTCACCTTTATCGTTTGACAGATATACCCTTTCTGATGAACATAGGTAAATTGCAGTATCTGTTAGTACGAATCCAATAGGTAGTCTAGCAGGATGGTGACAAAGTGTCTTCCAAGTTTCTCCTTGGTTAACCGTTGTCAATACTTCAGTATCTGTTGCTAGATAAATTGTATCTTCATTGTCTGTCATCACTCCCCAACTTATGTTTGGATTTTGTAGGTTGGATGCATGGACACTACGTGTTTTAATGAGCACCCAATTACTTTCATCAATTGAAAGCCTATAGAGATCGGTGAGTGTTCCTGCAAATAGATCACCGCGAGTTGTTGCGAATAGGGTTGGAACTGGACCCCCTTCAAAAACTTTTGCTTGAATCCTGATTCCTTTTACATTTGTATTTTCATTTGTCTCAGGATCATTTTCTTTGGATAAGGTGGCATCTAAGTTCTGTCCAATACCGTTATTTTCGTTTGATACACCTGGATTTCCAATCTGACTCTGTAACGTGTGTTGGGTTGGTGCATCTAATACAAGCTGAATTTCTGTGATTTCAACGTTCTGCTCAGATACTGCATCTAAATTAAAAGGTTTTTGAAAACTAAGCATGTGCTGTGCACCGACTCCTATCAACAATACTGCTAATATTGCTGTAGCAGCAGAAATTGCTAAGGGTATCAGCGGTTTCGTTACTGACGGTGTTATGGGTTTGCTGTTCATAATATTTTCCATGATATTCTCCGTAAATTGTGTTGGTAGTTGGAAACTACTCAGGTTTTCTCTAAGCATTGATTCCTCTTTCTTTAATCTTTCTCGTGCTCTGTATAGTCGGCTGCGAACTGTATTCGGAGATACGCCGATGAATTTTCCGATGTCTTCACAGTTCATTTCTGCGATGTAATACAGATTTACAACTGTTCGTTCACTCTCTTGTAACTTACTGATCAATTTATGCACCAAAGACCTTTTCTTTTCCTTTGCTGCTGCTTCTCGTTGATCTGACAGATACTCTGCATAATATACCTTGTCTAATTCAACTGGATCCATATTTTCTAATGACTCTAAAGAGATCTTTTTCTTTCGGTGCCAGTTTTTGCATTTATTGTCAGTGATGACATATAGCCATCCTGCAAACCGATTGTGATAGTTCAGAGTTGATAGGTTATTATATGCAGTGATGAAAACATCCTGCACGATTTCTTGTGCTATGTGGAAATCACCGATTTTTTGCCATGCTAATGCATGTATCTGTTTTTGGTATTTGTCAACAAGTTTTGCAAAAGCTTGCTCATCACCATCTAAGGTTCTTTGAATTAGAGCCTTATCTTCCCGCATCATCTGTCACCTCAAATAAAAATTGATCCTTAACTATATAGACACATTAATTGCT
>VXOP01000120.1 GCA_009839975.1 Candidatus Poribacteria bacterium | reverse complement strand
GATTTTGATAGCAAAGTATACAATCAGATATTTAAAAACCATAAAAAACACATCTATTTCATGGGCGTTGGGTCTGACAGCACTATAAAAAAACTTCTAAATGAGAAACTAATAGACAGTATGATTGAGTTTTTAGACATGCCTGATAGAATTAAATTCAGAACACTTTGCGATGGCGATGCTGAAAAAAAATCATCAGAACATATTAACACATATAAATCCAATGCCATCGAATGTATTATACCAACAACTAATATAGAACATTTACTCCTTGATGATGAAATACTTAATAAATTCTGTAATTTATACAACAGCAATATAGACGAAATAAAAAATAAAAAATCCGAATATATATCCCAAAATTCATCTAAAGGAATAAAAGCATTAACATCAGATTTAATAAGAACATCTACATTATTAAATTCCCTAAAGAGAAAATCTGGTCATCTTAACGATAAAATGAAATTCGAAACTTTTGCAATTCAATATATTGTTCCACTTATTACAGAAGATACTAATATCTATAAAAAACTAGAAGAATGTTTAAAGCTAAACGAAAAT
The DNA here is from genome assembly GCA_009839975.1 of Candidatus Poribacteria bacterium. Classification (GTDB taxonomy): domain Bacteria; phylum Poribacteria; class WGA-4E; order WGA-4E; family WGA-3G; genus MSPOR6. Next base: position 5,897 of record VXOP01000120.1, on the reverse strand, counting down.
TAACATTCTAAATATTTCTCTCAAAAAGAAGTTATCTTATGTGGTCAATAATCAAGACATTTCTAAACTTCAAAATCGAAAAACCCACTAACGAAACGACATAAGCCCGAAACTACTTATTGCGTAATTTTTTATCTTCATACATAACCAGAAAATCTGTTGAATTTGACCGTGTTGTATGTTATCATAAATCACAAGTCTTCGCAATAAGAAGAGGTAATATGATGATAGACCGGAATCAAGAACTTGCTGAAAAATATCTTAACACCGGATTAGAGAATAGCAAGAAAGGCAAAGTAGACCTTGCTATTGAAGATTATACCAAGGCGATAGAACTCAAACCTGATTATGCTGATGCATATTACTATCGCAGCAAAGCATGGCTTCATTTTGGAAAGGTGGAAAGAGCAAAATCTGACATGGTGAAAGCCAGTGAAATTGGAATAAATTCTAAGACGGCATTAGATGATCTAATGCAACAATACGGTAGAGCATGGAAAATACTCGGGAACGTTCAGTAAGATATTTAACAATTCCAGAAATCCTGGAAGTTGCAGATAGACATGTTGGCAACTATCATATATTGAACGAAGAACGGTTACACTATTTGATTGATGCAGTTAGCGGAAAGTTCGCTGGAGTAGAAATATTTCCAAGTACATTTCAAAAGGCTGCAGTGTATGCACATCACATCATTAAGGGGCATATATTCTTGGATGGCAACAAACGTATAGGTATGAACTGTGCAATGCTATTTTTAGAAATAAACGGCTACCTATTTCGTTTCAACATTGACGATTCAATAATTGAACTCGGTCTTAAGATTGCCGATGGTTCCATAACAGATATTGACACTATCGCTGATCACATTCAGCAATGGATTGTCAGATAAAATAATACCGAAGAGCACTACCATTAACTTAATCCCACCCTATGAAACCAATAGACAAACAACAATACCTTCAATCGTGCCAACACCCAACAATACAGGCACTTCAGCCTGCTAAAGAATGCACAGATGCCGTATGGTTACCCACCGCTGATGAACTCCTAAGAATATTGAAACAGAAACTGCCATATCCTGACCGTTCACATCTGCGTGAAACCGCTGACGGATGGGAATATGATACCTACTTTCAAGAGTGGGCTGATGATTACGGTACCTATATTGATACACACCGACAGTTTGTCGGTCCTGATGAAAAAACAGTGCTCCTGCAGGTGTTAATCTCTCTGCTCGGAATAGATGGAAAATGGATGGTGTAACATTTTATAGATAAGGAGACATATATGACATTTGGTATACTGTTCGCAACACTACGAGAATATAAACACACCGGAATTTCAGACGTTAAGACATTATCAGTACTTCTCAATGATACATTCGGAGACTGGTTAGCATCACAAGGCGTAAGTCATATTGAAATGTTAAATGATAACAGACTCTGCATGAACATTACGGGTCAAGTGAAAGAACACAATCCAACAGATGGAATTCAACTCTTTTCACGGTTTCTTGTCGTGAACCTTGATGAGATACAGGATGATCCTGAAGCAGTAGGAATTGCACTAGCATCATACATTACAGAGGCATACACTTCAGAGGGGGACGGTGCTTATGTCTGGATAATTCCCGACGGATATATGGCATCACTTTCTTCTACCGAACAGGAATGGGAAGAGCATGGAGGGGGTTATTTTTCACACGAATCTATCTGTATCTCCAATACAGCAGATACAGATACGGTATGTCTCTTAGAGGTCCTATATGAAGATACGGATATTGAAAACGTCTCGTGTGAATTCAATGTTCCTGCGCAAAGATCGGTACATTATCGACTGGATAAACTCAAAGACAGTGATGGTAACCCACTGATTGCCAAAGATGCTCCTGTCAGTTATAAAATCACAAGTAAGAATACGCGGATTGTTGTGCAAGGTTCACGGATATTGACAAGCGGGGAAGGCAGTATGTTCGCAAGTTTTGGAACTGTGATGGCATGGTGCCCAATGCGGTGAAATAGGTAGCGTTTCAACATCAACGCCGGTAGGGGCGACATCCTTCACCGGATATGCTCAAATCGCTTTATTGGGAGGTTAAGCGTAGTATTCGGTGCGATAAGGATATCGCACCCGCCAAATGCCATACGCGCATTTGGCGTTGATTCACCGGCCTGGGGACATTAACGTTCAAGTTCGTTCCATCTATCTTCTTGAACAACTTCTGCTTCTGGTTTCTTCTGAATCATCTTCCACCAATCACGATTTTCAATATACCACTGAATTGTCTGTTCCAGACCTTGTTCAAAAGGAATTGTCGGTTTCCATCCCAGTTCATTGTGTATCTTTTCTGAATTTAATAGATAACGACTATCGTGTCCCGGTCTGTCAGGCACATAAGTTTTTAGGCTTTGCGGTTTTCCAAGAACATTTAGGATAAAGTCGGTAATCTCTTCAATACTTTTCTCAACACCACTCCCAATATTATATGTCTCTCCAATTTTACCGTTCCTTATAACAAGCGCAATCGCGGAGCAGTGGTCATCAACATGGAGCCATTCTCTACGGTTATGGCTGCTACGATACAACGTCAAAGGCAAATTCTGTAGAGCGTTTGTTGTAAACAGCGGAATCAGTTTCTCTGGGTGTTGATAAGGACCGTAGTTATTTGAACTGTTTGATATAGTGATCTGTTGTCCATAACTATGATAATAGGAGTTGACGAGATGGTCTGCTGCCGCTTTTGAAGCGTTGTAAGGTGACTTCGGACGGTACGGAGATGTCTCAACAAAAGCATCAGGAGAATCTAAAGGAAGTTCACCGTAAACTTCACAGGTAGAGACATGATGAAAACGAGCGATCCCATACTCACGTGCTGCATCTAACAGTACCTGTGTGCCGATTACGTTTGTCTCAAAGAACTTACGGGGATGTAAAATCGCACGACTATTATGCGATTCTGCAGCAAAATTGACAATCACATCCGGTTTATGAGTCCTTAAAACCTTTCCAACGAAATAATCGTCAAGAATATCTCCACGTGCAAACACATACCGATCTGAATAGATTACAGCAATATCAGTTAGACTGATAAGGTTTCCGGCATAAGTTAGTAGGTCAAGGTTAATCACAGAATCTTGCGGAAACGTCTTGAGCCAGTACCGAATGAAGTTTGTGCCGATAAACCCAGCACCACCAGTGACCAATAATTTCATTTATATCCAAATATCAAAAAGTATGTAGAATCAATCCAAAGCAAGTAAGATTAGTATATCATAACAGCACAATCGCGTTATGTCAATTTAAATGTATACGGCACAAAAATAACAGTTGGCCAAAGCGGGTTTTGCTCTATAAAAATGGAAAGCGCGCCTAAACATCAAAAAATGAAAAAGCGCGCCAAACAATAAGTAAAAACAGTCTATTTGCATCGGATGTCTGCCCAAGTCGTTGTTAATTTACCCGCAGCTTCAACTGATGCTATATGATCGATTTCATCAAGGAAACTCTGTTGATTCGTCGCATCTTTAGGATAAATGGTAACAGCATCGTGTGTTGCATCATCAAAGTGCAAGTTTAGATATGCCCCACCTTGACTGTCTCCACAACGGTAGAGTAGAACGTTAGTCCCTTTCTGCAGTTTAACTTCAACGTTATGTGAGACTGATGTTGCACCGCCAGTCCATCTTGAATTGTTATACCATTTTTCTCCGTTTATCCATATCTGTGCGTGATCATCGTGAGCAGGAGACATAATTGAGGTAAGATCACGTGCTGCATCAATAACAATGACCGCATAAGTATCATAAAAATCTACGGGACCACCCCTATCCGTATTGTTATTAACGGGAGCCATTTCAAATACAGTCCAAGCTCTTGTTCCACCATGATCATTACCCCATTCGACATCAAAGTCTTCAGTCAACAACAATCCTGCCATTGTAGAAAGGGTGGCATCGGTGATTTTGCCACCTGTACCTTCTGACACAAGATCGATACGTGCTGAGGTGGGGAAACCACCATTGTTTGTGTAGTTACCATCAGGACCATACCATTTGGTGATCCAAGGGGCATCAGCACCATGTTCTGTATTTGCAGGGTTCTCAGGATTCACTAAGAATTGAGCTTCAGCGAGCGGTCCACCCTTAATTAATGTTTGTGCCATCACAAGGTGAACACCGCTGACTAAAAACAAAAAAACTAATCCGATTGTTAAGATATACAGTCCTTTCATATTTACCTCTTATATAGAGTGAATAGTTATAACACAATGCCTAAACAGTGTGTCACATAACTGTTAGTAGATTGAAAAGTGATTCAACATTATGTATACTATTATAGTTTTAACAGAAAATTTGTCAAATAAATTCTGGACTGTAGTATTGCCTGTATCAATTCTGAATGCTTAGATTATAGATTATATCGGAATATCAACTGACAAATGCATTCTACATTAAATGCCATTTCAATGTCAACTGTTTTCTGAAAACACGGGACAAAAATAACAGTTGACAGAAAGGTATTTTCTTCTATAATTGACTCTCAATCTATAACATAGGATAATATGATGCAGCAAAGGAAATTTGGAAAAACAGGGATAACAGTATCCGAAATAGGGATGGGGACATGGGAACTCGGTGGACGCGAATGGGGAGATATCAGTAAAAAAGATGCCATTAATCTCCTAAAATACGCTTATGACAAAGGGGTCACCTTTTATGATACTGCTGACCAATACGGTGGCGGACGCGCTGAACGTTTATTAGCAGAAGCTTTTTCTACACTCGGAGATAACGTTACCATCGCAACAAAACTTGGATATGAACTGGATTCTGATGGATGGATCAGTCAAGGTGGAAAAGTTCCGTCATATAACGCTTCCCGCGAATATATTCGTCAAGCTGTTGCAGGAAGTCTGTCGCGGTTGAAAAGAGATGTCATAGATGTCTACCAATTCCATGCTCCCCCTCCTGACGACATCTGGGATGAGGCATTTGGTGCAATGGAAGAACTTAAACAGGAAGGCAAAATCCGGTTTTACGGTCTATGTCTTGGGAATGAAGCACAAGCACGCAAAGCAATATCTGAGACTGGAATATCCTCATTGATGTTAACTTATAACATCCTGAATCAAGGTATGGCATCACCTGTAATGGAAACTGCAGCTGAAAATGGCATTGCAGTGGTTGGACAGCAGCCGCTATCTTCTGGCTTGCTGACTGGACACATCAATGCTGACACCCAATTTGCTGAAAACGATTATCGGAAGACGTGGGCACGTGAGAAATTACTATCAGACTTAGAACGGGTTGAAAAAATCAGATCAGTTATCGGAGATAACGCGGAGAGTCTACCACAGGCTGCCTTGAAGTTCATTTTAGCACATCCCGCAATCTGTTGCGTTGTCCCTGGAATGATGTCTCCCGAACAGGTGGACGATGGTGTTGCTACCTCTGTTGCGTTGTCCCTACCTGAGGCAGTTTTGAATAAACTGCGGAATCTATAAGGTATGCCTATGAAAGTCATCACGGACTTGTGTGTTGCTCGAATGAGTGTTTCGTATCCAAAAATGAAAAAGGCGCGCTTAAAATAAAAAGCGCGCCAAATAATAAATAAAATAGTCTATTTACGTCGGATGTCTGCCCAAGTAGTTGTTAATTTACCTGCAGCTTCAACTGGTGCGACAGCAGCGACTTCATCAAGGAAACTCTGTTGATCCGTCGCATCTTTAGGATAAATGGTAACAGCATCGTGCGTTGCATCATCAAAGTGTAAGTTTAGATATGCCCCACCACCACTTTCTCCACAACGGTAGAGTAGCACGTTAGCCCCTTTCTGCAGCTTAACTTCAACGTTATGTGAGACTGATGTTGCACCGCCAGTCCATCTTGAATTGT
>VXOP01000081.1 GCA_009839975.1 Candidatus Poribacteria bacterium | reverse complement strand
TATCAATACCTATCCATTGACGCTGCAACTTCTCTGCTGCTACACAAGCAGTCGCGCACCCGCAAAACGGGTCTAACACTACATCATTTTCATTGCTACTTGCTTTGATAATGCGGTCTAACAAAGCAAGCGGTTTCTGCGTTGGGTATCCTGTCCGTTCCTTTGCCATGTTATTTAGTGATGGTATACGCCAAACATCATGCATTCGTTTTCCGTTTGGATTTGCCTTGTAATCACCTCCGTAACTTTTAGGATTTTTCACCCAATTACTGTTTTCTGCATAGGGTTCACGTGCTGCTACATCATCAAACATGTTTTCTTTTCCGTTTGCATAGAAAAGGATTGTATCATGTTTTCTTGCATAATTTCTCTTACTATTAGACGAACCGTTGTAATAGTGCCATACAATTTCATTTCGGAAATTATCACCGTTAAACATATCGTCTAATATCAATTTTAGATAATGACTTGCGGTTGGATCACAGTGCAGATATATACTCCCAGATGGTTTTAAGAGACGTTGCATTTCAAACAAACGAACTGCCATCGCTGTTAAGTATATTTTCATAGATTTACCGTGTATGAATTCTGATGCATGAATAACTTGATAAAGTTCCTCATGCTCTGCTGCGATATGTCCGTGCCATTCTTGCTTTATATCTGCATCCGTCCAAATATCCTTGAATTGCGCGCCTTCTGCTGCCGATCCAATCGGTGCTTTGTAGTTCCTATTTGTATTAAAAGGTGGGTCAAGATATATCAGGTCAATGGTTTCTGAGTCTATACCTCGCATTATATCAAGATTGTCTGCTATAAACAAGGTTCGGTTTGCTACGTTCATGATATTTCTCCGAATATGTGATATAATAGGGCGGGCAAACAGAAATCTGCCCGCCAATTGTGCAATTACTTACGCATTTTGCGTGCTTTGTCAACGACACGTTTTAATTCACGTTCAGATGCTTTGAGTTTACTGATAGACTTTCGCACTTGTGAATTAAATTGTGCGCGCTTCAAGCGTAATTGTGCTGTTGAGGTTGCCATAGGATTTCACCTCCTTTAGCAACTGATAGGTGCATAGCGTATCGTGTAATGCGTTATGCACTTCTTTAGGTACGGTTTGGTTCATGAATACCTTACACACAAAACCTTCCAATCTTACTTGGTTGCGGTAGAGACCGCGCCATGCGGCGCGGGTAAGATTCTCTACCAGGTTTCATGATTTAATCAGTATATCACAAACCGAAACGGGTTGTCAAGCGGTTTGCATGCTTTCATTGAGAAACTTACTGAATATGTCCTTGTGATTTCTGTAGTTGTATTTGTAGCATGCCTCCGCTACATAGAAAGGTGTGAATTCCGTTGAGTAGTGATGGTGTGTTCCATACCATGCACGTTTCAAGAGACTCCAGACCCCTTCAATAGTGTTAGTGTGTTTATCCCCTTCAACGAATTGCACATCATGTTGCACGATTTGATGTTTCATTTCTTTTGCGACGGTGAGGTATGCCTTGAATTCGTCTGTCATGAGTTCTGATTTTGCCATATCCACGTGTTTTCTGATGAATTCTAACAGATACCGTCCCGTCAATTCTGTTGCCAATTGTGCTACAACCTTTCCACCGCGTGCCACCGCGCCAATAATAGCGTCTTTATCTGTGCCACGTCCGCGCTTTGCAGGCTCTCTGTCTGCCACTTTGTTTGCTTTGCGGGGTTTACCACCTACGTAGGTTTCGTCCGCTTCTATGATGCCCTGTAGCATCAATGTGTTTGTCTTCTTGACCATCTCCGCACGGATGCATGTTTCAATACGCCATGCTGTCTTCTGATTCAAGTCTAAATCACGTGCTAACTGATGACTGCTCAAAGATTTCTTTGCATTGAGAATTAGAGAGATCGCGAGAAACCACTTTTGAAGTGGAATTTTAGTGCCATGAAACATTGTGCCACAAGTAACCTTGAAACTTGATTGACAATCAAAGCAGTTCCAACGTCCCGTCCATCCAACCTTGCCTTCTGCTTCGCTTTCATTCTTACGCGCTACGTGTTCGCTATCACAATGCGGACACTGCGGTTTACCGTTCCAACGTATCTGTTCCAAATGCTCAATGCATGCGTCCTGTGTCGGATACTTCTGCATCACTTCTATAAGATTCATGAAAAAACTCCTCTGATGTTTTTCAAAGGAGTTGCATTTTTTTCTGATGTGTCGTATAATACTTGAAGGTTTGATTCAGAAAATGCAACTCCATGTTAGATTTTCTGATTGAGAGGGGAACGCCAATTCCCCTCTTTTCACTACTAATATTATACTACATTTTCAGGTGTTTTGTCAAATAAAAAAGCACTATAAACCCAGTCTATCACTGAATTTATAGCACTTTCTAAAAATTAAATTTTCAAATAAAAATCAACTTCTTGCAAGCCCGAAACTACTTATTGCGTATTTTTTTATTGAAGAACGGCACATGGAGTGTGCCTACTACTATGCAAAAGAACGTATCTCAACCGGATATATCTCGGCATCATACAAATTCTTATGACATTCACGCAACATTGCAAGTTCAGTCTTTGTTCTCGCCTGAATGTCTGTCATGTTAGGAAAACTATATACCAATTCTCCATCGCTGATAATAGGGACTAAGAGCGGTTCTCCTTCAGAAATCGGTTCATCCCAGAGCGCAACGATGTCCTTTTCATAGTATCCATCAGGATCAACTCGGCGGTAGACCTGCTTTCTACCGGGGTGCGTCGCTTTTTCAGGTTCATCAAGCGACAGTTTTCCCACAGGTACACCTTCGCGTTCAACTAATTTGAAAACACCACCCAGTGCAGAAACACCTCTTTCATCTGAATCTGAAGTATTGCCGGTAGCAAGTCGTGTTCCAACACCAAACGCATCTATCGGTGCACCTTCACTGAGTAACGCGTCAATACGGTATTCATCAAGTTCATGACTCGCGATAATTTGCACATACTCAAGTCTCTCTTTATTAAGGATGTTCCGCACCTCTTTACTAAGGGACAAGAGGTCCCCACTGTCTAATCGTACTGCATTTAATTGCGCACCGCGCGCCTCCATTTCATGCGCGACGATGCAGGCGTTTTTCGCTCCCTCAATCGTGTTATAGGTATCAATCAGAAGTGTAGTATTCTTTGGAAAGACGTTCGCATATTCACGAAACGCTTCAATCTCTGTAGGTCGTTCTAAAACGAATTTGTGTGCCATTGTGCCGACGTAAGGTATCTCAAAATAACGACCCGCAATTACAAGCGAGGTGCCGCTTGCACCGCCGATGAACGCGGCACGAGCCGCAAGGATACCTGCATCTCTACCGTGTGCACGTCTTGCACCGAAATCATAAACGGGTTTACCTTGTGCAGCATGGACAATCCGAGATGCCTTCGTGGCAATCAACGTCTGAAAATTCATCACACTGAGCAGATACGTCTCAAACAGTTGCACATCCCGAGAACGACCTATTACATTGATAATCGGTTCATTTGCGAAAACGAGGGTACCTTCAGGAACAGCGAAAATGGAACCGTCAAACCGGAAATCTCTTAGAGAATTGAGGTAGGCATCGCTCAATTCACCACGTTGTGATAGCCAGTTGAGAACATCATCCGTAAATCGCAGATTCAAAACATAATGGATGACCTGTTCAAGACCGGCAGCAATCAGATATGCACCTTGCGGTATTTTGCGGACATAATAATTCGCAGTGATTACCGCATCGTTCCCGTTTTGGAAATCTGCCTGTCCCATAGTCAATTGATAGTAATCAACAAATAGGGATAATTCATCTTCTGTCAATAGGACAGAACGTGGTGAGGTATTGGGTTTGATGTTCATAGCAGCAGTATCCGTTTTACGACAATAGGCTAATGCTTAGTCAACATACTATTGCAGGTCGCGATTCGGAGATCGCTCCTACAGAACAGACCTATTTGTAGGAGGGAACTCCGATTCCCGACTTTTTATTGCCATCAAAAAACACTTGACTAAGCACTAAGGTTCCTGCGCGATTTTTATCAATTGATTAACCGCAATATCCCTAAGCGTTTGCTTTTTACCGTCAGTCCAAATCACTTGTAACATCTGAACTTGTTTAACTTTTCCTAATCCGAATTCAGCGATAAAACTGTTTGATGACATATAACTATCACCAGCATAGATTTCTTGTATAAGCGTTGAATCCGATGTTTTCAGAAGTATCTTTGCACCGATAGCATTTCTGTTCTTACCTGTTCCGTTCAGATCCACTTGTAACCAATTATTGCTATTCTTCAAAGAGGATGCGTTATTACGCAATAACGTTGGTTCATCGTAGTTATTGACGATGAAAATATCCACATCTCCATCATTGTCATAATCACCAAATGCTGCACCACGGCTAACCCGAAGTGGAATGTTCCTAATACCTGTGCTTTTACTGACGTCACTAAAAGTTCCATCACCTTCGTTGCGAAACAGCTGATTGTGCTGCGGAATAAGTACTTCTGGTTTGTCCAACTCTTGAAAAGTGCTGCCATTTGCAACGAAGATATCTAAATCTCCATCGTTATCGTAATCGAAAAGAGCAGTACCCCACCCAATTTCCTTCAACGTCACTTTAGCAATCATGGAAGAATAGGATTCATCAACAAAACGGATACGGTTTGCAGGGGCATCCTCCTTTAGCAGATTTCTATAAAGCACATATTCTTGATCAATCCAATGGCTAATAAATAGGTCTATATCTCCATCGGCGTCATAGTCTCCTGCTGCTAATCCCATTGATCCGCGAAAATCTGCCGCCCACGATTCAGCACTGACATCGGTAAAGGTCCCATTACCATCATTCCGATAGATGTGATTCTCCGAGGTATCATTTGCAACATACAGGTCCATATCGTTGTCTTCATCAAAGTCGCTGAATATGGCTTGCATACTCCTTCCCCCGTGTGCAGTGACTCCTGCGTTTTCAGTAACATCAGTAAATGTTTCGTCCCCATTGTTTCTGTATAAGACATTATCTTGAGGTTCAAAGACAGTAGGATTCAAGGCATTGGGGACTAATTTTCCCGATTGCAAAGATTCCTCTTTCTGCTGTTGAAACTTTTCCAAATCATAGTTGACATAGTTACATACATACAGGTCCAGATCGTTATCCCCATCGTAATCAGCAAAGGAAGCACCCGTACTCCAGAGTGGACATCCAACGCCTGCAATCTGCGTTACATCTGTAAATGTGCTGTCGCCATTATTCCGATAAAGCACATTATCACCATAGTTTGTCACATATAGATCTACATATCCATCGCCGTTGTAATCCGCAAAGACACACCCCATACCGTATCCTGTGTCCCCGACCTTCGCCGATTCAGTTATATCCGTAAACGTCCCGTTACCATTATTGCGATACAACATATTTTTGGACTTTTCTGTTTTTGAGAAAGAATCTGTGAATGGTCCAGGTATATTTACGATGTATAGGTCAAGATCACCATCGTTATCTATATCCGCGAACCCGGCACCTGACCCCATGTCTTCTGGGAGTAGACTCGTCCGAGTACCGTTTGAATGTAGAAAGTGTATACCCGACTCGTCTGTCACATCAGTAAAAGTTGATGCGGTGGCGGTGATTGATGTCAGTAGGACGATAAGAAAAACAGCGGGACACACAGAAATGAAGGTGTCCAATCTAAGAGATGTATTACATCGTTTTAGGAAATAGGACTTACACATTTTTACAAAATGGGTATTCAATTTTATTATAACCACATTTCGTTCGTAGTTAAAAGTCTATACACATACTTAGCGTTAATATTGTAGGAAGAAATTCGACAATCCGCTTGAAAATGACTTGAGTGTTTTATAACGTGTATTTAGGAATGATTTTAGTTGTCCCCATTGCACAGTTTTTTTGCCTGAAGGTGACACCGCATGCGCGTGGTCGTTTATCCAATCCATGTCATAATCTTTCCCCGCATGATCGGTTAATCGCGTAATACTACCACTTTTTATATTATACTTATAGATATTATAGATATAAGGTGTTCCATCTCCAGGTTCCTTAAGTTTTATCCGGACTGCACTAAAGACTACCGATTTTCCATCATCCATCCAGTCAAGTCCAGCAGTCTTGTAATGCTCAGGTATCTGTAACCGTTGTGTTTTTTTGCTTTTCAGATCGTAGATGAAAAAACGATAAGCATGAGGGATTCGACGTCCAATCCCATCTATTACCCCAAAATCGTATTCACTTTGCAAGAATAATGCCTGTTTACCATCTGGTGACCATCTGGCATATACCCGGTCAATACCTAATTCGTTATTCCATGGGGGTGTCAATAGTTCACGTTGTTTGTCACCATCAGCCTCCATTATCCAAATATTACCACCACCTGCTACGAAGCCAGAAATTGGAGAAAAGACAATGTGTTGTCCATCTGGTGCCCAATCCGGAAAGTGTACACCTATTTCCGCA
>VXOP01000305.1 GCA_009839975.1 Candidatus Poribacteria bacterium | reverse complement strand
CGATCACAACCTTTTTCCCATCAGGTGAAAAAGACATAACGGAAGAATTGCCAAGTTTATTGTTAAAACTTTTCAACTTGCGTCCCGTAAGAGTATCAATAATACGAATTGGTCCATCTACTAATAAGTGTGTATGCATTGCACCAAATCCAGGATCGAAAATTATATCACTATCTGCGCCCACGCTGACAAGTTTCGTTCCATCAAGTGAAAACGCTAAAGCTTTTAAATAATCCCTAGATCCTTTAATTTTCAGAGAACGTTTTTGAGATGTTTTTATATCCCAAAAGGTCATTTTGCCATTAAATGCTACACTAGCAAGCGTGGTACTGTCCTTAATGAAAGCGACCGCTTTAACCCATTCCGTATGTCCCGTGATATGGGTTGGAAGATGGGTTCCAGTTTTTGTATTCCAGAACTTAATAGTACCATCTGTACTACCACTAGCGAGGGTACTTCCATCTGGTGAAAAAGTTAAGGCAGCGATGCCGTTAACATGTCCAGTGAGTGTCGCAAACAATTCACCCGTGATAGTATCCCACAGTCGCACTGTCTTATCAGTACTTCCGCTTGCAAGCAATCTGCCATCAGGTGAAAATGCCAATGTAGTTATCCAATCTGTGTGTTTTCGAAGGATAAGCAGTTCATGATTCTTAGAGGTATTCCATAATCGTACTGTTTCATTCTGACTCCCACTGGCAAGTATCGTTCCATCAGGTGAAAATGCTAATGCTACAATTCGATCATCATGTCCGATGAGAATGGATAATCTTTTACCAGTCACCGTATCTCGCAACTCAATGGTGCCATCCCTCAACCCAATCGCAAATTTATCATGGCTAAGTGCATAAGGTTCAATCCCATATTTGACTTTTTTCTCTTTCCATCGTCCTTTAATCTTCTCTACATTCCTCTTTTTGGTCTCAAAATCTAACCTGCCAATTGCGTCTCCTGAGTTCCCCAGACTAATAAGCGTTTTGCCATCTTCAGAGAAACGTAATTTTGAAGCTGGATACAGTAAACCGGTGAGTTGAACTTTTCTACCCGTTGCTACTTCCCACAACTGGAGTTTCTTCCCACGGAACCTACCACCTTCTATCCCAAGCTTGTCCCCTCCACTGGCAAGAAAACGTCCATCTGGTGAAAATGCAAGTGATTGAGAGCCTCCAGGGAACATAGATATCTCTTTCCCTGTTTTCGCATCATAAAGCCACACACCGATATTACTGCCTACCGCGAATAGTGTGCCATCCGGTGAAAACTGCAGCACATTAATCCCACCCTTACCTAAACGCGCTTTCGCTGCTTTCGGCAGTTCCCATTTTGTGTAATCCTCTGCTATTTCATTTGCTTGTGTTTCTGTAACTATTGCAGGAACATCATTTTGTTGTTGTTCAGGATTATTATGCTCATTCAGTGTATTAGCACTTCCAATTTGCGTCTGTACATCCGGTTTAGGCTTCAAGTCTGCAACCATAGGTGCGTCCACAATCTCAACTGCCATCACTGCAGTCGCATCGAAACTATAGGGTTTCTGAAAACGTGTTAAGCAATTGCTATTTCCAAAACCGAGCATAAGCAACACCACTGCTAATGTGGAAGCAGCTACTACCCACGGCACGAAAGGTTTACTACTTGTCGGTGCAGCGGGTTTGATACGCGAAATCTCACGCATGACATTCTCAGTAAGATGTGGTGTGATCTGGAAATGGTCTAACGCCTCTCGTATCATCGGTTCCTCCTTCTGTAAGTGCTGTTGTGCGCGACGAAGTCGACTCTTAACAGTATTTGCTGATACTCCTAAAAAAGCCCCTATCTCGGCACACGACATCTCTCCGAAGTAATGCAATGTCATGACAGTGCGTTCACTTTCTCCCAGCTGCGCAAGCAATTTTTTGACAACATTGCGTTGTGTTTCAACGGTGATATGGTTATTTTCTGTTACGATGTATTCAGAATAGGTTGCCCTTTCATCTACAGTACTTTCTATATTCTCATGCAGCTGCGAACGTATATTCTTATTACGTAACCAAGTACCGCAAAGATTGGAAGCAATTACATAGAGCCAACTTACAAAACGTTGTGGTTTCTTCAACGTTCTGAGTTGTTGATGCGCTTTTATGAATGTATCCTGCGTTATCTCCTCAGCAAAATGGAAATCGCCAATTTTTCTCCATACAAGCGCGTGAACCTGTTTCTGGTATTTCTCAACAAGTTCCGCAAATGCGGTATCATCACCATCAAGCGTACGTTGGATTAATTGTGCATCACTGTTTTTCATGGATTACCTCAGTTTTTGCCTATAGTGACAACATAAAGAGACTAAACGGGTGCATAATTCTGCAGATGAAGGAATGTTCAGATATGGAGGTTAAAGATTCATGCCTATAAGTAGACTTATACTGTATATGCTGATAAGCTCATTTGCTAAGCTCCCATAGGATTACGGTCCCGTCAGAACTGCCACTGGCAAGCGTGTTTCCATCCGGACTGAACGCTACACTATTCACAAAACCCGTATGTCCTTTCAACTCTATCATGAAAATTCCAGTGCGTACATCCCACACACGGATGATACTATCCCAACCTCCACTTACCAGTAATCTCCCATCCGGACTGAATCCAACGCAAAGGTTATCTTTAACCTCTGTCTTTACCGTCAGAACATGAGTGCCTTTTTTCGGATTCCACAAACGAATATCTCCATCTCTATCCAGACTTGCTAACAAAGATCCATCCCGATTATAAGCAAGCGCATTCACTGGATTCTGATGACCTTTCAAACGAGCGAAAACTGTGTTGGTGTTTGTATTACACAGCAGCACAGTATGATCCTGCCTCCCACACGCCAATTGCGATCCATCCGGACTAAACGTCATGCAATTAATTGCGCTTTTCTCTTCTATGACAATAGATTGATGCCTGCCTTTTTGTCCGTCCCACAGCTGCACTGTGTTGTAATCACTACTTGCCCACAACAACGTCTTTCTATCTGGACTGAAAGCAATACTTGTGTTCCGAAATCTGTCTTGTTTCAATGTCCACAAGATTTTCCCTGTCTTGGTATGCCATAAGCGAATAGTTTCGTTATCATCTGCACTTGCAATGGTTTCCCCGCTTGGACTGAATGTAACAGTTGTGGCACGCCGAGTATGTCCCTCCAACACCCGGAGCAATTCTCCTGTCTGTGCGTCGCATAGACGTACGGTATTATCCGTGCTTCCACTTGCAAGTGTTTTCCCATCTGGACTGAATACAACGGTATAAACCCAGTCCGTGTGATCAGTTATTGTCCGCAGCTGCATTGCTGTGTTTGTGTCCCACAAGCGTAGGGTACCGTCACGACTGCTTGTCCGAACCGTTTGCCCGTCCGGACTAAAAGCAATGCTATATACATCTGATGTATGTCCTTTCAGTACTCGGAGATGTGTCAATGTTTGTGCGTCCCATAGACGTGCGGTGTAGTCCTCGCTTGCAGTTGCCAACATTTTGCCATCTGGACTGAATATAATGGTGTTGATATCTAAATTATGTCCTTCCAAACCGATACTGTCATTTCGTCCTTCCAACATGTTGCGTAACTTACCTGTTTGTGTATCCCACAGATGGGCAGTATAGTGATTGCTGGCACTGATGATCGTCTTACCATCCGGACTGAAAGCAACAGTTTTTATTTCATCTGTTTTATACATTGAAATAGTACGTAGCATTTTGCCTGTGTGCACATCCCACAATCGTAACGTTCTGTCATCACTTGCACTGCCAATCATCTTGCCATCCGGACTAAATGCGATATTTAGCACACCATGCGTATGTCCAGTCAGTGTGCGCAAATGTGTTCCCGTTTGCACATCCCAGAACCTGATAGTTCTATCATAACTCCCACTGACTAAAAGCGTACCTTCTGGATTGAAGGTTACCGTTTCAACACGATGTTCATGTCCCATCATTGTCCGTAATTCTGTACCGGTTCGTGCGTCCCACAGCCGTATAGTCTTGTCATAACTTCCACTTGCCAACAAAGACCCATCTGGACTATACGCGACGCTTGAAACAGAATCCGTATGTCCTGAAAGTAATCGGAGCAGTTTGTCTGTCTGTGCGTCATAGATCCAAACACCAGTACTGCACGGGACTACCAAATGTTTTCCATCAGGAGAATATATGATATTTCCCGTAATTGCCCCTTTACCGACCCGTGCTTTTGCACCATTGGGTAAACCCCATCGGGTATAATCTTGGGCAAAGGTGTTTTGAATAAAAACACCAATTACGAAAATCAGAACAACTAATCTATACGTGTACGCGTTATTTTTAATTTTCCAATTCATTGAGAATTCCATTCCAATCCCATAAGAGAATTGTGCCATCTGCACCGCTTGTAGCAAGCGTTTTTCCATCTTCAGAAAAGACAAACTGTGATAACCCATTTGAGTATCCCGTGAGATTAGAAATAATCTTACCAGTAGTTGAATCTCGCAATTGCAGGATTCCATCACTGTTCCCACTAAGAAGAATGGAACCATCTGGAGAAAATGTGATAGCATGTGGAGGATTAAATTGGGATACATCTTCCAATCTCGCTGTACGGTCGTATTGGATAGTTTCGGGATTCCAGGTATAAATGTGTGTACCACCAACAAAGGTTTTTCCGTCTGGTGCAAATGCTACTGCACCTTGGTCTGGATAAGATGTAAGCAACTCACCTGTCATGGTATCCCACAATCTTATGGTTACGTCCTTATGTGTCCAACCTGAGGTAACGATAGTTTTGTTATCAGGAGAAAATGCCAATCTGTAAACAGAAGTCGTAAGTCCCTTAAGTCTACAACGCGTATTTCGGTTAGGTACATCCCAAATCTGTATTGTATTATCTTTACGCGCAGTTACTGCAAGAAGTTCACCATCAGGAGAAAACACCACTTTATTTACAAAACTAGCATATTCTTTACCACCTATTGTAGAGAAAAAACTTTTTGTCTGAGTATCCCATAAGCGCACTACAATATCTTTGGTTACAAACAGACTCCCGTCTGGTGATATGGCGACTTTATAGTCTCTATAATTAGTTTTCTCAATCCTATCAACAGAGAGTCTGTTTCCCGTATCAACATCCCAAATCGAAACGAATAAGTGGGAATTACTTGCACTCAAACTTGTAAGTGTCCTGCGAGTGGGATCATGAACACTGGACTGGTTGATAGCGTTGAATGCCAATGCTGTTTGCGATTCTGAGTGTTGTGTAAGTGTAAATTGTTGCTTTTCCGAATCCGCATCCCACAAACGGATAGTCCCATCAGAATTCGCACTTACCACCTTTTTCCCATCTGGTGAAAAGTCTATTGCGATAAATGTTGAGTTTTCTGCATGTCCTTTTAACATTTTATTAGGCTGAGGTCTACCTAAGATATTACGGACTCGTTCAGAAATCGAATGTTTTTCGCGTTTATCAATTTTCCAGAATCGTACTATTCCATCAGTACTCCCACTGGCAAGAAGGCTACCATCGGGTGAGAATGTTATTGCCTGAAATGGCTCCACTGCTTTAATCGTATACTGAAGCGAACTATTTTCAACATCCCATATTCTTACCATATTAGAACTATCAGCATAGGCAAGTGTTTTGCTATCTGGAGAAAAGGCTAATGTCTTTATACCATGCTCTGGTTCTTCTACTGTGAATACACACTTGCCAGTGGTTCTGTCCCACACATGGACTACAGGAATCTTATATTCATGAAACCAATATTTACTATCATCTGCCGCTGCAAGAAACCTTTCATCTGGTGAGATTGCTATTTGCAAACTTATCCAGTCATTCATGCTCAGCCTTGTTTTGATAGACTTATTTGGATCATCATTAAGAATCCACAAATCAGTTCTCGCATACCATGGCAACTTCATCCTCCATCCAGAATAAGAGAGTATTGTGCTTGTTGCTCTAAATTGGAGAATATTATTACGGCGACGAAGATGCGGTAAAATAGATTCCAAACTGTCTTCTTCTAATTTCCATAGGTTCTTATCCCTATCTAATCCTTCACATGTAATGGTGTTGCGATCAGTAGGACTCACAAGCATATTGATGTATGATCTGTCAAGATTTTGATTATCAAGTTCACCATCAGGGAATAGTGCAATCTCTTCACCCGTATTGGCATCGTAGAGCCAAACACCTATGGCTGTTTCAACGACTAATTGTGTGCTATCTGGCGTGAATTTGAATCTATAGAACGTCCCTTTTCCCAAACGCGCTTTCGCTTTTTCTGGTAATTCCCATGATGTGTAATCTTTCATTGTTCCCTCTGTATTTTCATCTTCAGATGTGCGTTTTTGACCTTTTGAACGTTACACGGATGAAGATTAAAGAAATAATCAGGTAATATTGATTTCCCCAGGCCGGTATGTGGGGTTTAATTATTGGAGCCGGGGGTTAGACAGGGCCAGCAAAAAAAAAGCATTTTGGAGGTACCAGTGGAATAAATATATAACACAA
>VXOP01000427.1 GCA_009839975.1 Candidatus Poribacteria bacterium | reverse complement strand
ATATAAAACTGTCTTGAGATCATTCCAATGTTTCTCTGCAAACCAAATATATATTGTTTCATTGTTAGTTAGTAAACTGATTTCAGATACATCTGAATTTATAAGGAATTTATAGAAGGTTTCTCTCACTTTTTGGTCTCGTTTTACAAATTCCTTATATTTCGCAGCACACTCTGGACAGAACGCTAGGTATTGTGCCCTATGTTCAATTGGAAAATGGTCTTTTCCAAGTGCTTCTACTGCCTCAAAGTAATCCTCATTACTGTTACGTTTTTTGAACGGCATCTCTTTTTTACACATCTGACATACCATTCTGTTGTCATCTGTATAATTTGTTGTGAGATAAGGTCGCTGTTCAACTGTTCCATTTGAAACCCTTACGCTTCTTGCTCTCTGCTCGTATTCCTTTGGAGGCGCGTTGTCTAGTTCTAAAATAAGAAGTTTTGTTCTTCGTTTTTGAGGATCGATTCTTTCACGCAACTGCTGCGGTGATCCTCCTTGTTCTTTAAAATCCCTATAGATAGCATCAACTTCCTCTGCTTCAGCTGCAGAGTCATATCCGCGCTCTTTAGCCTGCTGATTACGCTGAGTATGTTCCTCTTTCTGTTCATTGGTTTTCCTACCAAATTCAATTGCCTTAAGCCACTTTTGTTCTGCTTCGTATGGAAAACCCTTAGGGAGCATCTCAACCGAGGCATCGCAAGGACGAACAAAAGAAATAGAATTTTCGTCTTTTTGAGGTACCCATTTTTTCTTTTTTAACTCGTGTACAAGGCTTGATTTTCCCGGAGGGCGGCCTCTTTCTCTATCTTTTTTACTAGTCCAATACCATGCATTTAGACATTTCTCCGGTAAAGATTGCATTGTTCGCCAAATCAAATTTGATTTTGTTATTGATGGTGCAACATATAGGATTTTTAATTCAGGTATAATATAATCTTCATTGTTTCCATAGTCATATCTGAAATTACCTTCTGCCTGATCTATAAGATAAGAGAGATTAGGATCATTATAGTCAATAGGTCGTTTGATAGCTTCAAGTTTTGTCTGTGCACCAATAGTTTCAGCGAATTTACCTATTTCTTCTGGGGTTATATTAGATCCGTACTCAGCATAATTTGGTGAAAGGGCTCGTTTGAAGGAATCTGAATCTTCGTCAATGCCCTCAAAATATGCAGTTAAACCAGTGTCAAGATATGGAGAATCGACAAAAACTCCACCCGGTTTTCGAAAGAACCTTTTATTATCCCGTTGCAGGTCAACTTCAAAAATATAGTAATCTTTAAATATTAATTTAGACTCTGGTTTGTCTTTGACAAGAGCGATGAATCTCTCCATATCACCTTCGCGAGGCTTTATTGAACCGAGTCTGTATCGCTGTTTCAAAATCACTTTAACTCGTTCAGTCTCATCAACTTCACATACTCCAATTATTTTAAGAAACTTTTGGGTACTCTCTTGTTGAATTTTGTTGTCTCCAAAGGAATAGACTGCAGGATCAACGTAGTGGAAATTTTCCTCTTGAATTTCCTCTTTTTGTGATTCCGAATGGTCACTATCATCAATTACCGTTGAGACAGTAAGCAAATCTTCATTAGGATCAACATCATCACCGAAGAAATGGCACTCACTACCAATTCTGTATTCGCCATCAGTACAACGAACAATACGCAGTTCCGATAACTCATCTTCATAGTAGGAAGGAGAATCATCTAAAAAAGCATAGAAGTCTTGATGCCATTCATCTGTTTTTGCTTTCAACCATTCTATTATAGGTTCATCTTTTGATTCCAGTGTCTTGATAAGATCTTCAACATCCCACTTAGGTATATCAAGTGTGTCAAGAAAATCATTGATCCGCATATTTTGTTTGGTAGCATTTTCATCTTCAACAAATCTCCCTCTATCGTCTCGTCTACGGTTTAGTGGAGGATTCGCTACCCATAATGATAAATGTCGATCTTTACCCAGGAGTGTGGCTAGATCATCATCTTGGATTACCCCAGACATTTCTCTGGTTCCACGGTAGAGATCCTTTGCAGGGGCATAAGAGTCCTTGCGTTTTGTCGGAGTCAGTTTTTGATTCCTAAATTCATTAACTATAACATCATGGATTTGACTATATAAACCTCTTTGCTTTTCCACTAGATCTAATACGATTTGCAAACGATTAGATATGTCTGTCACCTCATCCTCTTTATTGGGCAGAACTGATAGGAATTGGACATTTAGTAGTTTTCTGTCCTTAAGTTTTGGTAACAATTCTTTCATCAATTCGCATGTCACCTTCATAAGATGGACATTAAAAGTGTCAGTCTTTGAAATTGTTTCTCTTGCAGGATTTGTACGGTACGGACCATTAAGCAAGAACTTTAGTCCAGTATTTTCTGTTGTTGGAAAGAGAACATAGAGAAAATCATCGTCTATTGATGTAATCTGGTGTTGTTCGTTAATCACGAAGGCAATCTCTACCGCTTTATGCCTTTCATTTTCCCACGTTGGAACTTTGGAAAATACAAGCCATTTCTTTTTAAGCACACCGTTTGTGATGAATGTTGAGCGACTATTTTCATCGATTTCGTCTTCACGCCAATAATGCATTGATCGATTTTCTATTTTCCATGAGATATTTCGTATGTTCTGCATAAAAAGTAATGTGTTCATATCCAATTTGGTTAAACACTCTGATATTTGTTGATATGCTTCGTCCGGTGATACCAGTTTTTCTACATAATCAGGTTGTTCAGATTCATGATTAAACGGAAGAATTATGCGGGTACGATCCCTTGAAAAACCTTCAGGATATAAATGTTCTTTAACGCGGTAAAGTCCGTATATCTCAAAATGTTCTGGCCACGAAATAATAATTGGCGTTGCTGTGAAAGCAAAAACAGACTTAAAGCCTATACCAAAACGCCCTGTTTTGACTAAATCTTCACGACTTGTGCTTTTACCAAAATAGGTAATCGCTTTAACATTTTCCTCTTTAAATGGTTCACCATTGTGTTCAATCATGACTGCATCTTTTGAAAGTTTAAAAAGTACTTCCGTGGCACCATGATCATCTGCATTCTGTAAAATTTCGTATATAAAGTGTGTAGGATCTGAGTACATAGATACTTGTGTTTTGCGAGATGAAGTATCTTTACCTAACTGATCCTCGTTATGTTCTGTAATCGCATTATAATCACTTGGCATTGTAATCACTCCTTCACATTCATAAAAATCCTCGAAAAACAAAATTCTCTACACTACCTCCAAAATCCCATAAGCCACCAGTTCCGCAGTAATGTCTGCCTTTGCCTTACCGTTCTCCAATTCCTGAATACGCCCATTATAATCAGTCTCAGCTTTAGCAATTTGTTGGTGGCGCATCCGTTGAATGTTAGGATCAGGCACTTGTTCGATTTTTTCTTCAAGCAGTGCTATCCGTTTCTCATGACTTGCTGATAGGTTCTCTCTGCGATATTCTAATATCGCCTGAATTCGTTCTCTATGTTTCTCACGTGCATCAGACCACAAAAGATGGTGCGTTTTCTCCATTGCCTCTTTTTCGGTTAAATTTACCTCTCCCGACAGATCATTATCCTCAGCGTTTTCAAGTAAACTGCTAAGATGAGGCATTAACACATCTGATGAAGTAATTGACATAAGCACTAAATTCTCTTTCATTCCTAAATAACGCCATTGGTAGATAGCAAATTCATAACGGTCAGCGGGTACTTTACTGCTTTTTACCTTCAATGTTGGACTGATCTTTTGGTCAGTCCGAAATGTCTTTGATGCCTGTTTTACCAAAGGATGAATCGGCATGATAAAAACAGCATCGGGATTCTGTGTGGCACAGTCAGCTTCAAAGGTTATAGGTAAATGCTGTTCAGTTCCTTTTAACCAGTTCTCCCACTCTCGATAAACACTTGTTCTTTCTCGTCGGAATTGTTGAAAATCACGCAATAAGACGTTTCGCGCTTCTTGAGAAAGTCTGAGGGTTTTGAGAGACTTTTCACCGAGTATAAATTCTTGTTCTGTTCCAATTTTTTGCTGAAGATATTGTGTGACGAGACGTTGAATTGATGCGGGAGTTAACCAAAAACTTGTTGCTTCATCAACTTCTTTCTCTATCCCATGATTAGACAGTGGAATACTGAACAGTTCCAATTGCTGCGCTTCCAAGTTTTCGTGTTCCTGCAACAATCGAATTTCGTTGTCTTCCAACTGTTTTAATTTGTCTATTCTTTGCTCTTGGGTCAATTCATAATCTTCAGCGATATTCTGAAGTTCAGTTGTTATTTTACCGAGGATCTCTTCGCTACCCCCTAAAGCACTCTCAAATACACCAATCCGCGATAAGCATCGGTCATAAATGTCGGCATCCACGGTGTCTGGTGTGATCATATTGTAAATGGTAACACTCTCGCTTTTTTGTCCTTTTCTGTCAATACGTCCAATCCGTTGTTCAATTTTCATTGGATTCCACGGTAAGTCGTAATTAACAATGCAATCGCAGAATTGATAATCTAACCCTTCACAACCGACCTCCGAGAACAACATAATGTCAAGACTATCGTTATCAGCACTTGACTTCTCAAATCGCTTACTGAGTTCGCGGCGTTCCTCATCTGGTACACCACCATGGATCATTCCGACACGAATTCCATCTGCTTTGAGGTGCTTGTATAAATAAGCGAGTGTATGTCTGAAACTGCTAAAAACCATGATTCTGTTGTTGGGAAGGTTTTGTCTATCACGGACAATCTTTCGAAGTTGCTCTAATTTCAAGTCTGCAGCCTCAAGGTCTTTTACTTTTTTAAGAAGTGTTTGTATCTGTTCTTGAACTTGTGTAACGAGTTCTGATGATGGCATTGCATCAATTGCATCGGCTTCTGTCCACTCAAGTTCATCAAGGTGTCGAGTTAAAATATCTTCAAGTAGTGGTTCAAGTCCATATAAGCAACTTGCTAACTGTCTGCGAAGGGTTGTCATCATAAAGTTAACACTCTTGTCACCGTGAAGGCTGCGGAATATCTCCGCTTTTGTTTCAAGCAGAGCTTCATGAATTTCTTCCTGTTTTGGTGTCAATGGTACCGGCACGGTTTGCGGTCTGCGAATAGTAAACTCACCGATATCACGGCGGCGTGTTCTGTTGATAATTCCTGAAAAGGTATGTAGTGTTTCCATATCAGTGATATGTTGGATCCGTTCTTCAGGTGTGACGCGTCCTTCTGCAAGATGACTTCTGATCCGTATGAATTCAGGATTCTTGTTTAGAATTGCTTGTCCCCATGGGGTTGTAGCGGCTTGGTCAAGTGCCTTCTTTGCATCCTGTTCCCAACCCTTCTCCTGTGCGCGGGCAGCATCAATTGCTGAATTGATGAAAGGGTTCGGCTCCGACATGTGCTCAAAACTCTCCTGGTCCAAAATCAGGTCAGGTCGAAGAACGTTTAGCAAAACGAATAGGTCATGGCTATGGAGTTGGATAGGAGTAGCAGTCAGGAAAACAGCTGCATTCGCATGTTCACAGAAAAACCGGACTGCATCATGGTTAGCAGTGTTTTGATTTCGGATATGATGTGCTTCATCTGCGATGACGAGATCGAAGTGCGGTGGTGGATCAAGGTCTAATAGTCCTTTTCTTGTCCTCTGCTTGCGACTACCACCCTGACCAAAAAGCAGTGTTTTATCTAACAGCGAATAGGGAAGAATCACCTTCTGGTACTGCTCTGGCCATTCACCATCCAGATGCATTTCCTTGATGCAATATCGTAAGGTTTTTCCATCCAGATGCATAAAATCTTCGTCAAACCGTTTCATTTCCCGCTGCCACTTTTCCTCAGCTACCAATGGACGTGGACATATAATTAGAACAGACCTAAGATCACCACGCGCTTGCAGTTCGCGCAATATGAGTCCTGCCTCAATTGTCTTTCCGACACCGACACTATCCGCAATAAGCAACCTCGGACGATCAGACTTGATAAATTTCAAGACAGGTCGGTATTGGTACGGAATATAGTCTATTCGTGCAGCATTGAGTGAATATAACGTTGATAAGGCAGGAGATCGGATTTGAAGTGCAGTGAGGTAAGCATGGAACTCATCACATGAAATACGCGAAGAGTCTTCTTCAACTTGTACCTCAATCTGTAACTGAGATGCAAAGAAGGTTTGAACACTGTTATTAACAAAAACTCTAACGCTATCTTCAGGTGTCCCCGGAATTATTTCAACAATTGCCCCGCGTGTTGAGGGATTAGATTTTAAGAATACAATTTGACCTGGAGAGAAATTTACAGAAGTATTTAGCTTTGTTTCCATAGGCAATTTCCTGTTATTGCTCCTTGTGTTAGTTAACCGTTTATTTTGATAGTTTTCCCATATATTCACATTCGCGCTATAAACATATTGTTCCTGATGAAGATTAAGTTATTAAAAGGGTAAAAACCGATTTTTCCCAGGTCGGTAGGTGCGATTTCCTAATCGCACTATAAGCGTCAATTTAAGAGGGGTTATGCCCATGTGTCCACC
>VXOP01000210.1:5359-6525 GCA_009839975.1 Candidatus Poribacteria bacterium | reverse complement strand
TTTGTGTCGTTACACGTTTGATTTCCAAACAGCCGGTAATGAGAGAAAATTAATAGAAATGGTATTATATCGCTATAGCCGTATAAGTCAAATAAAATGTTGTATCGCGATTCAAGATTATGTTGTCAGATCATTTATATTGTGTTATACTTACCTTCATACTACAAACATTAAGGAGAATTGTGATGGAAGTTGTTTCTTTTGGTAAAACCGGGTTAGATGTTTCACGCCTCTCAATTGGAACTGGCTCAAATGGGTGGAACGGTCGATCCAATCAAACGGATTTAGGATTTGAAGCATTACGTGACCTATTGTTGTTTGCTCACGAACAAGGTGTTACTTTCTGGGATTCTGCTGATCAATATGGTAGTCATCCACATATAAAGGAAGCACTAAAAGAATTACCTCGTGAATCTGTTACGATTACAACAAAGACAGTTTCACGGACTCGCGAATCTGTTGAAGAAGATATTAAGCGATTCCTCAAAGAGATCGGTTCTGATTATGTAGATATCGTGCTACTCCACTGTCTTACACAGGTCGATTGGCCAAGACGGTATCCAGATGCTATGGAAGCACTGACACGTTGTAAAGAACAAGGACTAATACGAGCACATGGCGTTTCCTGTCACGATTTCGGGGCATTCCAAACTTCTGCAATGACAGATTGGGTTGAGGTCGTGTTGGCACGTATAAACCACGCAGGTATTTCAATGGACGCGTCCCCCGCAGACGTTATCCGTACAATGGAGCAGATGGCTTATGCTGGCAAAGGCATTTACGGCATGAAAGTCTTAGGCATGGGTAAATTGGCAAAAGACCCTGAAAGTCAACGTGATGCAATTGAATTTGTCATGGGATTACCTTGTGTCCATGCAATGACAATCGGTATGACTTCTCGTGAAGAGGTACTTGCAAACGTAGCAGTTGTTAATGAACTCTCGGAGAATGGTGTATAAGGAAAATAGACTAATTGTAGCGCGAGATGTCTGCTTGACGTTTTAAGAATGTTGGCATGGCGGATACTCGCGCTATTTGCTATGATATGTTTGTAGGGGCTGGGTTTCCCTGCCCGTAAGTCTCATTCTTTCGTAGGTCGGGTAGAGGAACGAAACCCGACATGATAGACTAATTGTTATTAAATGAAGTAAGAGTGAATCCATGGA
>VXOP01000210.1:0-5349 GCA_009839975.1 Candidatus Poribacteria bacterium | reverse complement strand
ATCCATGGAAAAATACGAAATAGTCATCGGTTTAGAGATACACGTTGAATTATGCACACAGAGCAAGTTGTTCTGTAACTGTGCCTATACATTTGGCGCATCCGCAAATGACTGCACCTGTCCAATCTGTTTAGGAATGCCGGGAACGTTACCCGTTATCAATCAACGCGCATTAGAGTTTGCTGTTCGCGCGGGTTTAGCAATGAATTGTGAAATCACCACTTATAGCAAATTTGATAGGAAAAACTATTTCTATCCGGATCTGCCAAAAAACTATCAGATATCACAATACGACCTACCCTTATGCAGAAATGGTGTGGTTACATATCTTATGGATGGAGAAACAAAAACAGTCGCACTCCGAAGGATACATCTGGAAGAAGATGCCGGTAAGTCTATCCATGCGGAAGTCACAGGCGACCCAACCCGTAGTTTTATGGATTTTAATCGTGCGGGTGTTCCACTTATGGAAATAGTTAGTGAACCTGAAATCCATTCACCTGAAGAAGCGATCGCCTACTGTCGCGCTGTCAAAGAGATTTTAGAGTACATTGAGGTGAGCGACTGTAATATGGAAGAGGGGAGTCTACGTTGTGAACCGAATATCTCACTTCGTCCACGTGGTAGTAAGGAATTAGGAACTCGCACAGAGATAAAGAATAAGAACTCGTTTCAGGAGTTATTGGTTGCTATGGAGTACGAAGTAAAACGGCAAGCGCGTATCCTCGATTCAGGTGGGGAAGTCGTTCAGGAAACACTGCTGTTTGACACCAATACAGGAAAGACAGTGGCAATGCGAGGTAAAGAAGAAGCGGATGATTATCGCTATTTTCCAGAACCAGACCTTGTCCACGTTCAAATAGATAATGAATGGATTCAAGAAATCCAACCAACACTCCCTGAGCTCCCAGCATCACGTCGCACACGTTTTATTGAAGACTACGGAATATCACCCGCAAACGCTGAATATCTAACCGCCACCAGACAAATGGCAGACTTCTTTGAAGAAGCAGCCAAACTCAGCGGCGAACCTACAATCTGTGCAAATTGGATAATGGGAGACCTCTCACGTTTACTCAATACAGCAGAAATAGAACTGATAGATTCTAAAGTCACGCCATCCCATCTCAGTGAACTCATAACGTTAATAAACAACAATACCATCAGCGGAAAGATCGCCAAATCTGTGTTAGACGATGCCTTTGAAACAGGTAAAATGCCGAAACAGATCGTTGAAGATAAAGGATTAGCACAGATAACTGACACATCCGAGATTGAAGCCATAGTTATGCAAGTTGTTGAGGAAAACCCAGGTCCCGCACAAGACTATAGGGATGGCACAAAAAAAGCAATCGGATTCCTTGTCGGACAAGTCATGAAAGCAACACGCGGCAAAGCAAATCCGCAACTCGTAAATCAGATTCTGACACAGGTCTTGTCAGCCGATTGAAGATGTATGTAAATTGCTGAGACTCTATAGGACAGTATATGAAAAAAGCAACCTACGCTGACGATAATCTCACACTCTTTTCTGAAACAGATATCAGTAATAACAGTGTATTCTCCACTGAGCGTGATGTCAAGAGTCCGTCTATAGATTTACCCGATTTTCTGAAACCCAATACAAGGCTAAAGATGGACGGTCTCAAGTTCCTTTCCCACCTACCAACAGAAACTATACCTGTAGCGTTTCTTGACCCACAGTATAGAGGTGTGCTTGATAAAATGAACTACGGAAACGAAGGAAAGAGCAGAGAGAAACGCAGGTCTGCATTGATGCAAATGTCAGAGGAGTTGATTGCCGAATTTCTCCAGAGTATTGATAAGGTGTTAATCCCATCTGGACATCTGTTCTTGTGGATGGACAAGTTTCATCTATGTCAAGGATTCAAAACGTGGTTTGATGGTACACAGTTAGACATTGTTGACTTGATCGTTTGGAATAAGGACAGGTTTGGCATGGGATACCGTTCAAGACGCGTCAGTGAATATTGTGTCGTCCTTCAGAAGCATCCGAGACGCGCAAAAGGTGTCTGGAAGATACACAACATCCGCGATGTATGGCTTGAGCGAACAGAAACAAAAGAACATCCTCATCAAAAACCGGTTGGATTACAAGCGGAACTCATAGCAGCTGTTAGCAACGAAGGCGATTATGTAATTGATCCTGCAGCCGGTTCGTTCTCTGTCATGGAAGCAGCACTCAAAAAAGGACGAAATTTCATTGGGTGTGATTTGGAAGGAACATAATGGCTAAAAGAGGACTTAAACAGAAGGAAGAATCCTGGGACTTCAGAATAGCAGATACTAAAGAATACACGCACTGCTTCCATACCTATCCCGCAATGATGATTCCGCAAATCGCAAGAAAACTGCTGAACCAGTATGGTGTAGAAGGTGAATGGCTTCTTGATCCCTACTGTGGCACCGGCACTTCTCTTGTTGAGGCATCCCTGTTCGGCATGCACAGTGTCGGATGCGATATTAATCCTCTCGTACGCTTGATTGCAAAGTCCAAATTGACACCAATTGATTTGAAAACCCTTGACAGTGAACTGGATAAACTAAACGATGTTCTCTTTAAAGTTGAATTCGGAGTAGATAAAATACCTGACCTATCAACCCCTGAAATACCTAATCTGGAGTATTGGTTCTCTGCAGAGATCATCAAATACTTAACTTACCTACTGAATTGTATCAGTAAAATAGAGAATCAAGAAGTAAAGAATTTCATATTGGTGGCATTTTCTGAGACAGTTCGCGAAGTATCCTATACTCGCACCAGTGCATTTAAACTGCACCGTATGTCCGCAGAGAAACTTGAGAATTTCAATCCCGATGTTTTTAGCGTTTTTCGGAAGAAGCTTCACAGAAATAGACAAGGTATAATTGCATATCTTGAGAAACGCGAAGATGTGGAAACATCAATTTGCGATACTAATACTGCGAATGGAGACCTACCGATGCCACGTCCGATCGGTGGCTACCGTCTGGTAATTACTTCTCCTCCCTATGGTGATTCGCAAACGACGGTAGCGTATGGACAGTTTTCTCGACTATCAGCGGAGTGGATCGGATTGCCAGATGCACGAAAAATTGATAAAATTGCTATGGGTGGACAACGTACAAGCCAAACATTACAGAATTCACCTATTTCAAACGCAATCAATAAAATAAGTTCAATTGACCCTAAACGTGCACAAGAGGTTAACGCATTTTACATTGATCTGAAAAATAGTATTGATACAGTTGCAAAGATGCTTTCACGACGTTCTACTGTATGTTATGTCGTTGGGAACCGTCGGGTTAAAGATGTAACACTACCGACAGATGAATTTGTTGTCCATGCCTTTGGTAAACACGGATTTTCGCATAAGGAAACTATCGTCAGAAACATACCTAATAAACGCATGCCTAAAAAGAACAGTCCGACCAACATTGCAGGACAAACATCAACGACTATGAATGAAGAAAATATAGTTATTTGTCAGAGAACAACACAGACATGTCCATAGGTCAGATTATACTATCATCTGTTACAAAGAAGTTTGGAGATACAGTTGCTGTTGACGACATCTCATTGCAGATAGAAGACGGTGAGTTCTTTTCTTTGCTCGGACCGAGTGGATGCGGTAAAACAACAACACTTCGCATTATCGGGGGTTTTGATTTCCCAACTACTGGTGCTGTCTATATCAGCGATGAACTGATGGGTGAAACGCCTCCATATCGTCGTCCTGTCAACACCGTTTTTCAAAACTACGCACTCTTTCCCCACAAGACTGTCGCACAGAACATCGCATTTGGACTCCAGATGAAGAAGCATTCAAAGACTGAAATCTCTGATGCCATAGATCGTTCCCTTGACCTAATTCAGCTACCCAATTACGGTGAACGCAAACCTAACGAACTCTCAGGGGGTGAACGGCAGCGAGTCGCACTGGCACGCGCACTGGTTAATGAACCCTCAATACTACTGTTAGATGAACCCCTCTCTGCCCTTGATCAAAAACTCAGAAAACAGATGCAAGTGGAACTGAAGGCGTTACAACGACAGGTCGGCATAACGTTTGTTTATGTTACACATGATCAGGGTGAGGCATTGGCACTGTCCGATAGGATCGCTGTGATGAATGAAGGAAAGATTCTGCAGGTCGGATCGCCATCCGAAATATACGATGCACCACAGAACAGTTTTGTCGCTGATTTCATAGGCACTTCAAACTTCATTGAAGGCACAATCGCAAGACTTGGTAATGACACAGCAGAAGTTGTTACAGATTCTCAACCATCCTTTACGTTTGTATGTCTATGTGATGAAGACATTGCAATAAATACACCCGTTACATTAGCTGTACGACCTGAGAGAATTGATATAGCAACAGAACAGAATGCTGATTTACCCAATACCCTGTGCGGCGTGATACAGGACGAAAGTTATCTTGGAATGAATGTACAATACACCGTACAAACCGATTATCCTACACCTATTATCGTAAATCAGCAATGGCGAATAAAAGAAGGTATACCGATAAATGATGAAAATGGCGGAATGCAAGGAAAAGATTCGTCTAAATTCACTCGCGGTGATACCGTCTATGTTCAATGGGCAGCTGAGAATACAATTGTTTTGAGAAATGATCTCGCTTGACACACCCGTTTGTAGTAGGGGCTGGGTTGCCCAGCCCGCAGCAATTCATTGCCCGTCTTGCTAAGAAGTGTAATGATATTTTTAAATTTCACCAAAACTACAACATCACTTTCCCATTGTCTTCCTGTTGCGATTTCAAGAAACCCATGATTATCTGAACAACCTTATATCCTTCAGTGCCAGGAGAGACGGGTTCCCCGCCTTCAGCAACAAGCCGTACCAACTCTTGAACGCCTGCAGGTATACCGACAACATCCCATGTAGGTGCTTCAACAGACTCCACTGAATCTCCCTGATGGATGGTCGCGCCTCTATCGTTAATAAGAACATATCCATTTGTGCCGACTATCTCCGCACGGAATCCGGATTGTGTTGTCTTTGGACCCCCCGCATAATAACCTCGGACGCCATTAGCAAAGTGGATATATCCGTGTGCTGAAGGTTCAGTTGACGGGTTGTGTCCACCATCACCCTTA
The DNA here is from genome assembly GCA_009839975.1 of Candidatus Poribacteria bacterium. GTDB lineage: Bacteria > Poribacteria > WGA-4E > WGA-4E > WGA-3G > MSPOR6. The sequence goes on along the minus strand of VXOP01000210.1, from coordinate 222 downwards.
TATTCATCATAGTCTTCGTATCCTTCTTCTAATTCAGCAGATACCCAGACAGGCTCCGAGTCAGCGTAATAGCAGATTGCATCAACGCAATGTGTTCCGTTACGGAATAGCATCGCGCGTCCACCACTCAGTGTGCCGATAACATATTTCACATCTCCGATTTGTCCTCCATCTACGATTTCATCTTTGGTATGTCGCCATAGAGGCTGCCACCTACGGGTG
>VXOP01000384.1 GCA_009839975.1 Candidatus Poribacteria bacterium | reverse complement strand
TTACATACTTTGCATTTTAAGGAGTTGCTAATGCTTCAATGGAGAATTGGGTTTGTTTTTGTCTTGACAGTATTGCAGTTTTTTGTGATTTCAAATATTGGGGCGCAGGTACCAGTAGAAATTGACCTATCTCAACCCCTGACGTTAGAACAGTGTATCCAATTGGGTTTAGAAAGAGCCACCAGCATGCGGAATGCACGGCTGAGTTTGGCTATTCAGGAATTGCGCGTGAACAACGCTCGGGCGGACTACTTTCCAAGGATTACATCCTCCGGTCGTTACGATTTTTCTGATCGTCTGGATTTCGGATTTGAGCCAGAAAATTACGATTTAGGTTTGACAGGACAATATACACTATGGGATAATGGTCAACGTGAGGTAAGTTTTGCTCAAGCTAAAGAGGGATTGACAATTGCCACGAACAGAAACGAGGGAATTAAACAGAATCTAATTCTTCAGATAACGCAAGCGTATTACGATGTTCTTAAAGACGCAGAATTAGTGAAAGTCAGTGAGGAAGTATTAGAACGTTCAAAAGAGAATACAGCATCGACCATTGCCTTGAAGGAGGCGGGTATACTTATCGAGGCTGATATTGCTACTGCAAGGGTTCGTGAGGCAAACAGCGAACTGAGTTTGCTGAATAATAAGAATTCACTCCAGATTTCTCAGGCTACACTACCGAGATTGATGGGATTGGATCCTGGTCTACTGATTAACGTTGCTGTTGATGAGTCCTTTCAGCAATACATTGAACGGGGAACGATTGAAAAGATAGAAATCACAGTTGAGGAAGCGATAGAGATTGCGTTTGAAAATCGACCTGAGTTTAAGGAAAATGAAGCGCAGATAAAACAGCAGGAATGGAGTCTTACACTATCAAAACTGCAACGTTGGCCTCGTCTAAGTGCAAATGCAAACTACAATGTCAACCTTGATGATTACCTTCGTGAACGTCAGAACTTCTCCGATTTTCGTAGTTGGAGTGTCGGTGCATCTCTTAACTTTACACTCTTTGATGGTGGTGTCTTAGGGAATAGAGTCAAAGAACAGAATATGCAATTAGAACAAACACGAGAAAATGCAAGTGACCTGGAACGTTCTGTGGCACTTGGTGTCCGTCAGAGTTATCTGAATTTGAAACGCAGCGAAACTGCAGTAGAAATCTCAATTACACAGGTTGTAAATGCTCAGAAGAGTTTGGATGTAATTGAAGGTAGATATAAAGTGGGAAAAGCAATTAATCTTGAGGTACTTGATGCACAGACGAGTTATGAACAAGCCTTGAATAATCGAGTGAACGCCTTTTACGATTACAAAGTGGCGAAGGCGCGCTTAGAGGACGCCATGGGAGTTCTACAATGATGAAATTATTCCGGAAGAAATGGGTACTTATAAGTTCTGTTGCGTTCGTGCTTATCGCTGCAGTGGTTATAGGTGCAACCCGTATAAATGGAAATAGCAACAAGGATGATGACGAGGTTGAAAGAGAAGTTGTTAACCGGGCACCTTTTCGTGTAAAAATAGAGGAATCTGGTAGTCTTCGTTCACGTATTGAAGTAGATGTTAGGTCAAATGTAGAGGGAGAAATCACTGAAATCCTGGTTGAGGAAAGTGATTTGGTTGAGGAGGGACAGCCCTTGATGAAAATTGATGCTAAACAGATATTAGAAGACAAAAAACAAGCGGAAGCGTACCGTGACGCTCGCTTGGCAGAGCTTGAACAAGCGGACCTTCGCATAAAAATTGCGGATCAGCGGGAACAAAGTGATCTACTTCAAGCACAGAACGCAGTAGCCAAAGCTGAAGCGTCTCTACAATCTTTCGCTGTTAACAGACAGCAACGCATCAATGAGGCAGAAACACTTGTTGCAACGACGCAGAACCTACTGAACCGTGATCAAATATCATTGAAACAAGAAGAAATTTCATTAACACAGGCAAACCTTACCCTGGATCGTGCTAAGGCAAGTGTTGAATCAACTAAAATATCATTTCAGACGGCGAAGTCAGAACATGAGCGCAATACTGAGTTATTTGAACAAGAGTTGATATCTAAACAGACTTTAGAACAATCAGAGAAACAGTTTGCTTCGACTAAAACGCAATATGAGACTTCACAGAAGGAGGTAGAATCACAGAAAGAAACCATTAAATCACGGGGAGAAAGCATCAATGCCATGCGTGAAGCGATTAAGAGTAGAGAAGCGACTCTTGCTCTGAACAAAAAGAATGTAGAGACAGTGAAAGCATCACAAGATGCGCAGGAGAAGCAGTTAAAAGCGGATTTAGAAAACGCACGGACACGCCTGAAACAGACAGAGGAAACGACTGAGGAAGAGAAAGCCTTAACAAAACACTCTAAAGTCAGCGCACAAGCGAATCTACTTCAAGCAGAAAGCCGACTCAAATCTCAACAGGAACGGTATGAATGGACAACAGTTACTGCCCCCATGTCTGGCACTGTTACACGTCTATCTGTTGAAGAGGGTGAGATTATCACTTCAGGAAGGTCGTCATTTTCCCGAGGGGAGGCGATCATGCGTATTGCTGATCTGACGCAGATGATTGTCAGAACACAGATAAATCAGGTTGAGATTGGTAAAATCAAAGAGGAACAACGGGTTGAAATTAGGGTGGATAGTTATCGAAATAAAGTCTTCCAAGGTAAAGTGAGTGACATCTCTCCAAGCTCCACACAACGCGGTCAATCCGGTGGGAATGCTGTGATTACTTTTGAAGTGGAAATAGAGGTAGAGCAATCAGACGAAGAATATGAGCTGAAACCCGGTATGTCAGCGGATATAGATATAATCGTCTTTGAAGAACCTGATATACTTCAAATTCCGATAGCAGCGGTATTAAGTCCAGAGGTGTTTACTGTTAAGGCTACATTGGAACAGACTGCACTTGGACAATTTCAACAGGGACAGAAACTGAAAATTCAGAATCTGATTGGCACACAGTTTTCTGCACAAGTGACGAAAGTATTACCGAAGGAGACTCGGCGGAACCTTGAACTGCTTTTTGACGAAACCCCTAAAGGTGTGCGTCCTGGTCCAACTGAGATTTCATTTGTTCTATCTAATGGTAAAATTACCTCAGGTGTAGAAGCAGAGATAGCGAGTCAACGGAAGCATTTTGTAAAACTCGACACGGGAGAACCATTAAAGAAAAAAGGTGAGGAGAGAGGTGTCAAAACGCATATAACAGTAGGGAGAAGAAACAATACACATTTTCAAGTTTTAGCTGGACTAAAAGAGGGGGATCGTGTATTTGTTCCTTCTATGATGGAATTAACCAAAGGTGAAGGTGAAAACAAGAAATAAGAGATACGAATATGTTAATTGATGTCAAAGACATAACAAAAATTTATGAGATGGGTGATGTACAAGTTCATGCGCTGCGTGGGGTGAGTTTCACAGTTGAACCGGGTGAGTTTATCGGAATCATGGGACCATCGGGTTCCGGTAAATCAACTCTGATGGATATCTTGGGATGTTTGGCAACACCGACAGCGGGTGAATACTTTCTTGAAGGAGAAGAGGTAGGAAAACTGTCGGACAACCGTTTAGCAGACATCCGTAATAAAAAGATCGGTTTTGTGTTTCAATCGTTTAACTTACTACCGAGGACAAGCGCGCTCCATAATGTTGAACTTCCGCTCATTTACTCAGGATTAGGACGTAAAGAACGGAAACGTAGGGCATTTGAGTCTTTGGAAGCAGTCGGTTTAGCGGACAGGGTAGACCATAAATCTACAGAACTTTCTGGTGGACAGGTGCAACGTGTTGCAATTGCGCGTGCACTTGTCAATAATCCGTCTCTCGTTTTTGCCGATGAACCGACAGGTAACTTAGATACACGTTCAGGTGCTGAGATATTGGCTATTTTTGACCGTCTTAATGATGAAGGTAACACGATTATTATGGTTACGCATGAACCCGAGGTTGCTGAACATGCACACCGCGTGCTTCATATACGTGATGGTCTCATAGAGCGAGATGAAAGGCGAAACTAATCTATCCAGAGAACGTATCCATATTACGACTCCTTCTCGGTTACACTTCTCGCTGATTGATCTGAATGGTGAACTGGGTCGTATTGATGGTGGATTCGGCTTAGCGATAAATGAACCTAAGTTTGAGATTTTTGCAGAACCTGCCGATGACATTCTTGTTGAGTCAGAAAACTATCGTGAACGCGCAACATCTATCCTAAAGAACCTACAGACAACCTACCGATTTCCCGGTCTCAGACTACGATTCACCTCCGAGATTCCTACACATTGCGGTTTCGGTTCCGGAACACAACTTTCTCTCGCAATTGCGTCTGCTGTTAACGTGCTGTATGATCTCAATCTAAGTGTCACAGAACTTGCTATTGCTGTCGGTCGTGGTGGTACATCTGGCATTGGTATTGCGGCGTTTGAAAGTGGGGGTTTTATCGTTGATGGTGGTCACAGGTATCCCGAAGAGAAATCGTCTTTTCTTCCATCTTCTGCAGCGGAAAACATTGCGCCTCCCCCTATTCTGTTGCGATACGATTTTCCGGATGTTCCTCTTCTCATCGTCTTGCCGAATTGTTCTCGTATCTATGGAGAAGCAGAACTGGAACTATTTCGCACCTTGTGTCCACAACCGACATCTGTTGCTACAAGGTTGGCACATCTGTTGTTACTACAGATACTACCTGCGGTGATTGAAAAAGATATGCTCAGTTTTGGGAAGGCATTGAACGCAATTCAGACGTTCGGTTGGAAAAGAGTAGAAATTGATGCACAAGGTGTAGAATTGCAGCACACAGTTGATTTTTTGAAGGAGAATGGTGCTTTAGGGGCGGGTGTGAGTAGTTGGGGGCCCGCGATGTGTGCTTTCAGCGAGGATATTGGGAAGTTAAAACGAAAAACTGAGAACTTTCTTTCGTCATTACCGAATGGTGGTAGTTGTTTCGTTGCAAGTGCTAACAACACTGGGGCAGAAATTAGAAAAGTTGGCTAAAACATTGAGTGTTTAAGCCAACGCTTTCTTTTACCCTTGAGCGGGGGCGTAGTATGGATTTGTTCCGGATGCATGGTCAGTTGTATCAATGACGTGTTTGATTTCAGGAAATTCTTCTTGAATCATTGCTTCTATACCATGTTTTAATGTAGCATTTGCCATGCCGCATCCTTGACATCCGCCGCCCATGTGTATATAGATAGCATCATCTTCCACATTTAACAGTTCAATCTGTCCCCCGTGTGCTGCGACAGCGGGGTTAATCCGTTCATCAATCAGTTCTTGAATTTTCTGTGCTTTCGGATTGTCCCATGTTGGTGTATTCGGGTTGTCAATTTTGAATCCGCTTGAGTTCAGATCTTCAACATAGTCAATGACAGCACCTTTAAGGTCATCTGCACTTTTTGCGTCAATGAGAACCTTAAAAGAGCCTGTATCCATCACGATGTCATCTGGTTCTGGTTCGGTAGCCAAACCGAGGCTATATTGAAAAGCAGTAGCAGATCGTCCTTCGATGCTAATACGTAATCCCTCAACATGAACTTCTTCAGTTTCAATGACAGATTGAATTTTTTCTTTCGCAGTATCTGTTATTTCCAAAATAGAGGTATCAGATCGTGCGATTTTCTTGAATAGGTTCTTCATGGTTCCCCTTTTTGAATAGACCTTAGGGTGTATGGAACTAAGCAGCTGTTTTATCAGCCGTATACTCAGCCCGGAATTCACCCATTTCGTTGTAAAGGTTGCTTAGCTGCGAAATTGCGTAGATTTCCAGTTGTCGGATTCGTTCGCGTGTGACGTCGAGGGCATCTCCGATTTCACGGAGTGTTTTTCGTTCGCCATCATCAAGTCCGTAACGCATTTTCAATACTTGTTGTTCGCGTTCCGAGAGTTTGCTAAGAAATTGCTCTACTAGGTCGTGCGTGATTATTTTCTCTATTTCCCCATCTTCAGACGAGGAAGCAGGATCTTCAATGAGATCACCTAACGTAGCAGCTGACCGAGAGCGATCATCCCCAAGCGGTAGGTCCATTGAGATGGTATCAGCATTGAATGCCAGGATCTCTTCCACCTGTTGAATTGTTAGATCAAGAGCCTCAGCGATCTCAGCCCGCGTGGGTTCCCGCTGCAATTCTTGACACAAATTTGCATGGGTAGCGTCAAACTTATTCATCTTTGCGACGACATAAGCAGGCAAGCGTATTGAACGCGCAAAATTATCAAGCGTTCGCATGATAGACTGTTTAATCCACCAGATAGCATAAGTGCTAAACTTAAAACCCTTGCGATAATCAAATTTGCCAGCAGCCTTGATAAGACCGATATTTCCTTCCTGTATTAGGTCTTCAAGGGGTACTTTATTTCCTTGATACCTTACAGCGATAGAAATGACGAGTCGCAAATTTGCTTGCACTAATTCATCTCGTGCGGTGGTATCACCTGCTTCAATTCGTTTAGCCAATTCAACTTCTTCTTCTCGTGTTAGCAGTCGGTGTCCCGCTACACTTCTTAGCCAACTAGTTAGAGCAGTTCTATCACTACTCTTATAG
>VXOP01000345.1 GCA_009839975.1 Candidatus Poribacteria bacterium | reverse complement strand
CCTTATGGCACAATCTGACAGATTGTGCTACACATAGGTGGCAACTTGGGTTACCTTAATAAATAATATTATACCGCATTCTCTAATATCTTCGCAACATTCTCAGCGATGCGTTCTTCCAGTTGGTGCGCCTCTGCGTTTAGGATTTCTAATTCCTCGTTGAGTTCTGTGAACCGTTGGGTGAAGTCAAAATCTTCAGTTTCTTGAGTTGCGACACCGACATAACGTCCGGGGTTCAAACTCCATCCCTGTGCTTCAATTTCTTCTACGGTGGCAACTTTGCATAAGCCTGGGACATCAACGTATTCTCCATCAGGAAATTTGCTGTTGAGGAGATCCTCACTGTCATGTCTGTTCTCAGGGGTTTCGTTTCTATACAGACGTGCAATGTTTGCTAAGAATTCCAAGTGCTGCGGTGTGAATTCACGATGGGCACGACTGACTTGATGATAGAGATGGCGCGCATCAATGAATAACACTTTATTGTGTCTGTCGGTATTCTGTTTAGACTTGTCAAAGAACCAGAGGGTACACGGTAGTGTTACGGTATAGAAGAAATTCGATGCAATACTAATCATCACATCAACAACTTGGGATTGAATAATCTGCTTGCGAATTTCTAATTCGGAGGCGCGGGCATCAGCGGCAGAGTTTGCCATCACAAAACCTGCTTTGCCGGTATCGTTCAGTGAGCTCAGAAACAACTGTATCCAGATATAGTTTGCATTGTCTACACGAGGCATGCCGTAAGGGAATCGTGGATCGTCTTTTATCCGTTCCATGTCTACCTTGTCAACATTAAAGGGTGGATTCGCCATAACGAAATCAAATTTGCCTAATGCTTTATGTGGGTCTTCATAGTAACTGTTGGCTTGCTTGATGTCCCCTTCATGTCCATGCACAGCAAGGTTCATCTTGCAGAGTCTGATAGTTTCACTCACCCGTTCAACACCGTAGATACTGATGTGACTTTGGTCTCCATTCTGCTGATGGTTTCGAATGAATGCCTCGCTTTGAACGAACATACCCCCAGAGCCACACGCTGGATCAAAGATACGTCCGTGAAAGGGTTGGATGATTTCTACGATTAGCTTGACAAGTGAGGTCGGTGTGAAGAATTCACCTCCGCGTTGTCCCTCACTCATAGCGAAGTTACCCAGAAAGTATTCATATACTTTTCCAAAGGTATCACCTTCAATATCCATCGGGATCTGTTCCATGGTGCGGAGGAGTTCTATGAGCGTGCTTTTTTCAAGTCTATTGTAGTTTTTGGGTAAGACTCCTTCAACCTGTCTGTTCTCCGCTTCTATAGCCTTCATTGCAGTGGTGATAGCTTGTCCGATGTTTTCGCTTTCTTGTAAATTCAGTAGATAGTTGAATCGTGCTACATCTGGCAGATAAAATGCTCCGCGTGCTTGGAATTGTGTTCTCTCATCAATTTGTACTCGTCCACCAGATGGTTTCTCAGAGCTGAGTTCTTGTTGCACTTGTGTGAATTTATAGTCTGCATATTTGAGGAAGATAAGTCCTAAGACGGGGGTGGAATATTCAGATCCTTTTAGATTTGAATTGGCTCTTAATTCATCTGCAGCATGCCACAGTGTTCTTTCTATTTTGGATAAGTTGGTATTCATAGTGTTTACAGTATTCCTGTCTTTTTTGTGCTTTTCATTGATAGTGGGGAAATCATTATTGCCTTGTTGATATTATATATCTTCACGGTTGTACTTGTCAATTGCTTTTGGTGTTGCAAGCCAATCCGAAATCAAATGGACAAATCCATCTGCAAGTGTTATAATTCATAGTTGCAACAGAAGACGTTACCAACATACAGAATCTACACGTTATAAGAGAAATATATATCAATGACAAACTCAGATAGGATATCACAACTGAAAGATGCTCTGGCACAAAGGATTTTGGTGCTTGATGGTGCTATGGGTTCACTCATTCAGACATATCGACTGAATGAGGAAGATTTTAAGGGGGATGCGTTTGCTAATCACCCGTGTGAACTCAAAGGCTATAATGACCTGTTATCTATCACACAACCCCATATAATCAAAGAAATCCATACGCAGTATTGTCAGGCAGGGGCAGATATAATTGAAACGAATACCTTCACGAGCACCTCTGTATCCATGGCAGATTACCAACTTGAAGACTATGCTTATCAAGTCAACCTTGCTGCAGCACAGATTGCGCGTGAAGTCGCTGATTTATGCACAACGCCAGATAAACCCGTTTTCGTCGCGGGTAGTATGGGTCCAACTAACCGCAGTTGTTCCATCTCTCCTGATGTAAATGATCCCGGTTATAGAAATATGACATTCGCTGGGCTCGCTGCTGCCTATACAACACAAGCAGAAGGTCTATTGGATGGAGGTGTTGATCTGCTGCTTGTTGAAACTGTGATGGATACACTCAACTGCAAAGCAGCACTTTTCGCCATTCAAAATCTGTTAGAAGAACGAGATATTGACATTCCTATCATTGTGTCATCCGACAGAAGTGGTGGAGGTGGACGCAACCTGTCAGGACAAACAGTTGAAGCTTTCTGGAATTCAGTTCGTCATGTGGACTTACTCGCTGTCGGTTTAAACTGCGGTTTTGGTGCAAAACAGATACGTCCCTACCTATCAGAGATGGCAAGACTTGCGGATATTCCAGTGATCTGTTATCCAAACGCCGGTCTACCGAATGAACTGGGTCACTATACACAGACACCCGAAGAAATGGGGAATTGGATACACGAATTCGCACAGCGTGGGTTTGTCAATATCGTTGGGGGATGTTGTGGTAGTCAACCCGAGCACGTTGAAACCATTGTAAAAGTTGCCGCAGAATATCCGCCACGTGAACCTCTCCAACATGAACCGGCAAGCAGACTCAGTGGATTAGAGGCATTCAATATTACTTCAGAATCTCTTTTTGTAAACGTTGGTGAGCGGACTAATGTCACAGGCTCTCGCAAATTTGCATCCCTAATCAAAAAAGAAGACTATGAGACAGCGTTAGAGGTTGCTCGGGATCAGGTTGAAAACGGGGCACAACTCATTGATATTAATATGGATGCTGGTATGTTAGATGCCAAAACTGCGATGGTGAAGTTCATAAACCTTATCGCTGCAGAACCGGACATCAGTCGCGTACCAATTATGGTTGATTCAAGTAAATGGGACGTTATAGAAGCTGGTTTAGCGTGCATTCAGGGTAAAGGTGTTGTGAATTCTATCAGTCTGAAAGAGGGTGAAGACGATTTCTTAGATAAGGCAAGGTGGATAAGGAAATATGGTGCTGCAGTAATCGTTATGGCGTTTGATGAGGCGGGACAAGCCGACACAATTGAACGAAAAGTTGAGATTTGTCAAAGAGCATATAGACTATTGACTGAAAAGGTTAACTTTCCACCCGAAGACATCATTTTTGATCCGAATATCTTTGCAATTGGGACAGGTATAAGTGAGCATAACGAATATGCTATGGCTTTCATAGAGGCATGTAAGCAGATAAAGGAGACTTGTCCTTACGCCTTGGTCAGTGGGGGTGTCAGTAATGTCTCTTTTTCATTTCGTGGAAATGACGTGGTCCGAGAAGCGATGCACGCGTCATTTTTATATCATGCAATCAATGCTGGTATGGATATGGGTATCGTGAATGCTGGACAACTTGCTGTCTACGATGACATCCCAAAACCGCTTTTAGCAGCTGTTGAGGATGTTTTATTCAACCGACGAGAAGATGCAACAGACAGACTGGTTACTTTAGCGGAAACATTGCAGGGAACAAAAAAGAAAAAACGTGTGGATAAAGCATGGCGGAAACTATCTGTGGAAGATCGCTTGAGTCATGCACTCGTAGAGGGACTGGTTGAACACGTTGAAGTGGACACCGAGGAAGCAAGAAATAAGTATGAACGTCCCATACAGGTCATAGAGGGTCCTTTAATGGATGGCATGAATCGCGTCGGGGAACTTTTTGGTGATGGTAAGATGTTCCTTCCTCAAGTGATCAAAAGCGCGCAAGTCATGAAACGTGCAGTAGCACATCTCATCCCATATATTGAAAAGGAACAGGCTGAAGGTGCAATCCAATCGAGAGGTAAAATCGTCATGGCAACGGTGAAAGGGGATGTGCATGACATCGGAAAAAACATCGTTGGCGTTGTGCTTGGATGTAATAATTATGACATTATAGACTTAGGCGTGATGGTCTCTGCAGAGGAAATACTGGAGACGGCGCGAAAAGAGAACGCAGATATTATTGGTCTCAGTGGTCTGATTACACCTTCATTGGATGAAATGGTGCATGTCGCCAAAGAGATGCAGCGAGAAAGTTTCAATATTCCGCTTCTCATCGGAGGAGCAACGACTTCAAAAATACATACTGCTGTGCAGATTGAACCCGAATACAGTGGACCCACGATCCACGTCAAAGACGCTTCACGGAGTGTAGGTGTCGTTGGAAACCTGATGCATAACGAAAACCAACATGTATTGATAAACCAAACCCGCGAAGAATATGAAGCAATCCGTGTAAAACGACGTAACACGCAGCAACGCACTAACCTGTTACCGCTGACTGTAGCACAACAACGGAAGTTAAAACTCGATTGGCAAAACTACATCCCTCCCGAACCCAGTATGACTGGGATCAAAGTCTTTGATGATGTTCCGTTAGAAATGCTTGTGGACTTTATTGATTGGACTCCTTTCTTTACAACATGGGAAATGAAAGGAAAATATCCAAAAATCTTGAATGATCCAGAGTTGGGTGAGAAAGCACAGATATTACTTGAAGATGCAAAGGAACTATTAAGTGACGTAATCAAACATAAGAGGATCTCTGCCAAAGCAGTCGTAGGTATCTTTCCTGCCAACACGGTCGATGAAGATACAGAGATATATGCGAATGGAGATGGATCAGAAGTGATTGCAAAAATACATCATTTACGTCAACAGACAGAACAGCCTTTCACAAGACCGAACCTAAGTCTTGGAGACTTCATAGCCCCGAAAACAACATCGCGCCTTGATTATATCGGTGCATTTGCGGTAACTGCCGGTATCGGTGTTCCTGAACTCTGTAGTGAATTTGAAAAAAATCATGATGACTACAACAGTATTATGACTAAGGCATTAGCTGATAGGTTAGCAGAGGCACTTGCTGAGTATATGCATCAGCATGTTCGTAGAGAACTATGGGGTTATGCAAATGATGAGGATTTAGTCAATGAAGATCTGATTGCCGAAAAATACCGAGGAATCAGACCTGCGCCTGGCTATCCGGCATGTCCTGATCACAATCAGAAAAGTGTGTTGTTCCGATTGTTAGATGTCACAGATAACGTAGGTATCACGCTTACGGAGAATCTTGCGATGTACCCTGCTGCTTCAGTCAGTGGCTGGTATTATTCGCATCCAGAAGCGAAGTATTTTAGTATTGCGAGAATTGGGGAGGATCAGGTTTCTGATTATGCAAGACGGACAGGAATGGATATTGATACAACGAAACGTTGGTTGAAACCGTTATTGAAATAGCCAGCTATTACGCGAAAATAAACAGGGAAGCAACGGTAGGTGCGATATTCTTATCGCACCGCTGCTTCCCTGTTCCCAACACTTTATACTGAATTAACGAGATTTTTCATGTTTTATTACAGGTAGGTGTGATAAGGGTATCGCACCTACCGTTCTGCATCTCGTTAGTTTGGTATTAGTATGTCATTGAAGAGTAATAGCTATATATAAGGTATGAATGGAAATGACACACCTATTGTTGGTGTAGACCCAATATATTCCCACTTGGGTCAATAAACATTGCAAAAGATCCCATATTATCTGGAATTTCTTGCGGTGGTATAAGTATTTTTCCGCCGTGACTTTCGACGTTTTTTACCGCCTCATTTAAATCGTTTACGGATATGTAGAAGGTGATCTGGTTTGTATATGGCATTTCATCTGTTGTTGGGAAGATGTGTCCTTTTATACCTTCGTCTGAACCTGTTTCACATAGGTAGACCCCGCTCTTCTCAGGTGAAATTTCCCATTCAAAAACTGTTCGGTAAAATTCACAGAGTTCATCTGCATTCTTACCTGCTATTTCAAACCACATGATTGGATTACTCATTTATAATTGTTCCCTTTTATTATGAAAATGTTTCATTTTACGTTTATGCGGACAGGGAAACCCCGTTTCGCGGGCGGGGAAACCCCGCCCCTACGAATTTTGGTGCAGACCGACGACGTTTCCGCTTGGATCGGAAAACATGGCGATTGACCCTATATTATTGGGTAGTTCCTGGGGTTCTACGAGTGTATTCCCACCATGCTTTTCAATTTTATTAAGCGTTTCCTGAAGGTCTTCTACTTGTATGAAAATGGATATGCGGTTGGAGAAATCACTCTCGTCAGGTAGCGGATAGATGTGTCCTTTTATGCCTTTGTCTGTCAAGGGTGCTGGTGTAGGATCAATCACTAATATATCATTTGGAAAATGGGAAGTACTCCAACCGAATGGGAGAATGATCCATTCATCAAACAGTGCCGTATCTGTA
>VXOP01000230.1 GCA_009839975.1 Candidatus Poribacteria bacterium | reverse complement strand
TCCAAGTTATCATTTCTTGTTATAGATGAGATTGATATATCAAAGAATCTCGGCCTTTTTACAAAATACAAACTATTGATTCCTGTGCTTGAAATGAATGGAAAGCAGCTTTTTGTGCATCGTGTTGATTCAGAAAAGTTGTTATGGCAGTTGCGGTGGTACCGATTACGTAGTTTTTTCAGCAGAAACTGAAAGTGGGTTAGTATGACTCATCCTAAACATATCGTTGCTGTCTCTGGACTGATAAGCCATCCAAACAGTGATGTTTTACTCATACGCGGCCCAAAGCGGGGTTGGGAATTTCCGGGTGGTCAAGTTGAAGAAGGTGAAAACCTAATTGAGGCATTACAACGTGAAATCAGAGAAGAGTCAGGCGTTGAGGCATCTATTGGGTCACTTGTTGGAATCTATTCAAACATCAGTACTCCCCAGAAACTGATGTTCGGTTTTTTGTGTGATTATGTCAGTGGTGAATTATCAACGAGTGACGAAAGTTTAGAGACCAGATGGGTTACCCGTCATTCAGTCTTGCAATATGTTTCTCATTCAGTTATCTATGATCGTATAACAGATCTCTTGCGTTTTTCTGGTCGTGTCATCTATCGCGTTTACACGACTAATCCGTATCAAATTTGTGAAGAGTATTTTTTGTGAAGTGGCAGACCGCTATTTCCAAAACGACTAACACCGAAAGTAAAATGCGGTCTTATCATCTATGTTTGGACTATAAGACTTGATTTCACAGTTCATCTATTGAAACCTCTACAATATCTTCTTCATCTGCGATAAAGTATCGGTAGTCCGGAAATTGCTCTGCAAGTTTTCTATTTTCGGTCCTTCTGCTTTTTGCGTAGATGTGCGGTTTGGCAAAGGGTGCGTTAAAAGGGTAATGTGCCCGATAGGTCGCCTCATCTTTCACAAAAACGAGAGCTCTTTCTACACTGTTTTCTTCAAAGTATTTGTGAATTGTCACATCTTTTCCATAATGATGGCTTTGATACGATTTTACGGTTGCGGGAATGTTGAGAAACATAGCAAACAGGAAAAGTCCTGTGAGTATAAAACAGATTGCACTTCGTGCGTGTGCATAAGAAGGTGTTTTTTGCCAAGCTGCCGAGAGTTGTATACTGGTGGCAATCCCTTTACTTGTTAGTAGAATGGCTGCGGGTAACGTTTCATACACAAATCTGGGTCCAAAGTGAATATTGTTGAAAAAATAAAAAACGTGTCCTATGAACAAAGAGCTCAGCCATCCGACAAGCAGCCAGTCCCACGCCTCTTTTTTCCCGAATGCAAGATAGAGGGCAACAAAAAAAAGCGATGGGACCGGCCACTCAAATAGATAATCGTTAAATACATTCAGGTTGCCAATCAGGTATTTCAGTCCCTGGACAATTGTATGAGGTTGTTCCAACCATGGGTCTTGGTGGAAACCTGGAAGATGTTCTTTACCGTGTGCAACAATATATCCGAAAAGGAATGGGTGTCCTGTTGTTGCAGCGTTATATGCAAGGAATGCCAACACAGCGGCGATAAGAGGCACTGCACCGATAAGGATTTGTGAAATCGATAAATGTCTCCGCATCACAATTGCTGCAATTCCGAGACTGACACAGAACCATGCTGTTGTATAAGGACGACATAGCAGTGCAATCCCTAAAGCTGAGCCGCAAACCATTGCTGACAAGAGTGGACGTTTCTTTTTAACCATCCACACGAAACTCAGAAAAGCTGTCGTTATAAAAAAGAGGGTTGAAGTGTGTGCCAGGAACTCTGAGGACATGAAAAGAAAAAAACTGCTTGCACACGCCAATAGTGCTGAAAGTTTTGCGATATTTTTCCCATAAAGTTCATTAGCAATCAGATAAATCCCGGCAATTGTGAGTGCACCGAGGAGTGGATTCACGATCCAAGGTATCCGCAACAGCACACCTAATGTGAGGATTCCGGGGAACCCAGGTGGGAACTGTGTATACCATTTATCAGATAGAATAATATGTGAGTATTGGAAAAACTGTGGTTCGGGCGGTGTTTGTGCGGTAAGCATGCCGTGTGAGAACAGACGTGCTTGAAACATGTACATGCAGCCATCATAAGTACCGGCTGCACCATCAAAGATCGTATGTGAGATAATACAGCATATTATCAAGGTGCCAGCAAGGGCACATAAAATAAAAGTCCGTGTGGAAATGTTGTGTATCCATTGAAAAATCCTTGAACCGATTGTGTGAATGAAGATGGGATTTCTGCTGAGTAATCCGCGAAAACACAAAACCATCCCAACACTATAAATAATCAGGCTGTATAAATCGGAACGTCCTCGGACATCATTGAATCGCGCGGTGTTGAAGTGTGTGTACAGTGGGAGTGTACAGATAAAAAGCAAAATAGAGAAAACAACATATTGGAATCGCCGCTGTTGCAGCACTGTAAAATTCGGGAGTAATAAAAGAAGTGTGTAGAGAAGAAGCACTCCCGCTACGACATTTATACACCAGATCGGTAAAGGGATTAACAAATGCGAATCTTGCTGTTGTGAAATAATCAGTTTGTCATCAAAAATAAAGAGGTAATTATTAACCCAATAACCGATAAACAGAAAACAGAGTCCGCCGAACAGATAAGCTATTGTGCGGTACAGCTGAATGGGGGTTGACTTCATATAGGAATTACCTCTACGGACACAATCAATTGGCAGTATGGGATTTAGAAGAACGGAGCGTGTTCTATCTGAAGAGTGATCTCTTGATCACCCTCTTGTAAAATCACCTTTTTGGCTTCTATCCCTTTTACCATCAGTTCACCGATCCAATCATTTACCTTTACGATATGTAACTTCCCTGATTGGTGTTCAATAATAATTGCTTCTGTGTACTGTGTCGTGTTTTTTGCAGTCATAGTACCGATCAACATATATTTCGGTGTCGGTTCCTCTGGTTTCCACCCTAATGGACGAAAAAGGTTATTGTCAATGATAATCTGATAATACGTATCAAGGGTCCCTGGGGTGTTATCAGTTTTGCCTTCCATATTTTTGTTCTGAGATGGTTTTGCTTGCTGTTGCGGATTGATAACTCTGTTTTTCTCCACCGGTGATTGATTATTCTGATTATTACCCTCATATAGATTCCATCCGATGATAATGATAATCCCCGTAATGCTAATTCCGATGATGAGAGTTTTTACGAACATAATGTTGTTGTCTGTATATTTTTGTAAACGAAGGGGTTCAGTTTTTATCTTGTTTCTCAGGTTCGGTTGCGAGATATTTCTCATCTGTTTTGATGTCAGATGGGTAGTGAATTTTCCAGATTCTGACGGGGACAGAACTATCAGCATCTTCTGGATAAACAGGGACAAAAGTCTCATTATACCCACCGCGGAAATACAACTGAATAGCGAGACTGTTCCAACCAATGGGTGAAATATATTCAGCATTTTCAATTTGTCTTGCTGCATTAAAAGAGAGAAGGATCCCCCCATTTTCTAAATCAATTGCTTTTTGGGTTGATGTGTCTTCCGGCAATATGAAGTCTCTGGATATGTTTGTGCCATCTTTAAACTGTGCTGTCAAGGTATACTTATCAGGTGTTTGTGTTGCAACATCAATATAATCTAAAAGATTTTCTTCTGATATTGATGGCGTAGATGTATCTGTAGTGTTTGCCGCATCGTGACTGAGTTGATGGAATCTAAACACTCTGTCATCATCTTCGTTGCTACCGATAAACGAAAGCGTTCCAGCACGAGATGTGGTGTCCCATCTTGTAAGGAATAGGTGCGTGGCACCGTGCGTTTTAAGAAAAGAAAGTGCTTCCTGTTCAGTTTGTGCACAAAATACATGTCGGCAGTAAAGATGTACCCAATGTGGTAAATAATGGTCGGTATCAATTATATTTTTTACACCGCCAAAGATGTTCAGTTGGATACCATAATCCCAAATAGTGCTGACAACAGCATCTTGTGTATTTTCTTGAAGCCACTGATACGCATCTTTCAAACCACCCTCACCAGGTATAGGACCTCGTAATTTCGATGCGGCTGCCACTGAAAATCGCGCATGCCCGCCAAGGGGTGACCAAAATAGAATACCTGTCAACGCAATGAGGACAAAACTCGCAGCAATCCATTGATTCCAGCCTCGTAGGAAAGTACTGGGAATTTTCTGGACAAGTCTCTGGATTAACGGTGCTGTCCATTCCCATAGAAGCCATGCTGTACCGTAAGCAAGCGGAATGCCTATGAAAAAGTCATGACGTTTTCCACTCCGAGCTAAACTAACCCATATCAAAAACCATGCAATCGCAGCACACACCACTAACTCATTTTTATCCGATTTTTCCGCAGTGTGCCGTATGCAGACAAGTCCTAAAGCGAAACATGTCAATGCAAGTGACACCCAAAAGAACCTATCGCACCAAACATCACCTATCCAATTATTCATATTGTCTCTAAAGAAGGTGGTTAGGAAGAAAAAAATGAGAGGAATTTCAACTGAAAACCTTGAAGGTGTCCCAAGGCGGCGGCTACAGAAGATCAATCCGAGACTCCCGAAAGCAAAGACTGCTCCATAGTATACCGTCCAATACAGATAATCCGGGTTATCCAACTCGCCAATACTTTGCATCAGTCGACTTTTGCGAAAAGCAAAGGCGGTCATCTCAAAAGTGTGTTTCTGAAAGAATAAGTAACAGAGACCAGCAGTAATTGCAAGTAGGGATAATCCGAGAGCCAGTTCACGTGCATGCTTCTGGAGGTTCTCAAAGTAAGTCAGCAACAAGTATCGGACCCCGCGCAGTACAAGCAACACCAACGCTGGGGAAAGCATGAGAGCGGCAACATGCGTTGAAAAACCGTAACCACTCCGATAGGCGGGACTGATAAGAAAAAGACCGGGAACGAACATGATCACCCAGAGAAGGTATTCCTTCAGATCTGCCTCCGTATCCGTTGTACAGAATTTCCAAAATTCTATAGCAATAATGATTAATACAAAAGTACCAAAGGATTCCCAACTCAGTCCACCCAAAAAAACGGTGAATCCGCAGAGTGCAGTTCTGAACCATCTACGCCATCCAGGGGGTGTCTGTTCTTTCCATAGGTAACTGGTAACGACGACTACCGCCATCATCCAACACCACGCATCCCGATCCCCAAAACCTGCCGCACTCCGGACAATACTGCCGGGTAGCGTCGCAAGGAGTATACCAGCGGTAGCGGCGAAGAGCGCACCGTAGGACTGCATAAGAAAAAACATCAACACACCAAGTCCGAGCGTAAAACAGACAGGCGGGGCATAGAGTTGAATGTGATAAAGTGTGAGTTTAGGAAAAATCCAACCGACCGCTTTATGTGTATAGGCAATTGCATAAGAAAAAAGTGAAAGCAGCTGCCCGTTGTCTCTACCGAGAGGATACCAACGATGCATATCACGCGCGGGGAGGTAACCTTTGTCGGAAATAGTGAGTGCCTGCCAACGATAAAGATACGGGTCCACACCCGTGAACTGTTTATCCGGTATCTGATCCACCCCCTGAATCCGGATCCAGAAGGCCAGAAACAGGACTGCAATCAGAACCACGCTCGTTAGAATTTTTGACAAATACTTATGAAGATACTTACGAAAAACTTCCATATCTAAGAGCTCTCTGACATGTGCCCTACTATGTAGGTTGTTTTAGATTAAACGGAAAGCGTACTGCCAACCGAGGACAAGTTTCCACCTATTTTTAAGTTGCGTCCCCATAAGATTCTGATAAACAGGCACCATGAGCTCAATAGCGAGACGTTGTCCTGCTAATGCTCCTTTTGGTACTATCAAATTACTTGAAATCGCAATGTCAAGTCTGTTGAAACCTTGAAAATCGGGACGGTGGCTTGGACTCCTGTTTATATCCAAATCGGGATGCTTTCCCGTTATATTTCCCTGATGCGAAAACAGTAACCTTGCGCTGAGACTGATCCAATTGTTAACCCGTCGCGCCCCCCAAGTTGTGGCAGTGAGAGTATTCCCATGTCGATACTCGCTGGCATTGGTATTTAGTGGAAAAACACCGCGAATCTGACCACCGTAAGACCAATAGCCATGCCTTCCTGAAACCGTTATACTGGGAAGTGCTTCTAAGGAACCACTTCCCAGTTGCATACGATAAGGTAGGACTGCCCCATCTTCTGTCTGCTGTGTAATGGATCCTGTAGGAAACGATATGCCTACATTACCGAGAAACGTGACGTTATGTCCTTTCCATAACGTCAAAAGTGAGTCCAGTTTGACATCACCGATACCTGCACTTGACATTTCGTGCATGCCTACGGGGTGATTGTGATGTCCTGTTGTGTGCATGTGTGCACCCTCCATCTCCATGGAGCGTTGTTGATAACTTGTCATCCCCATGAACGTGATCTTGTCATGCGGAGCGTACATTGCACCAAACATGTGCATTCTCATGTTCATAGCAATTGGTGCCATCATAAGATCTTTTAGCACATCCGCAGTTTCAACGACATCCGTACCAGATTGTAGACCTTGCATATCCATCGTCATGAACCTGTACCCGAGCATCATT
>VXOP01000005.1 GCA_009839975.1 Candidatus Poribacteria bacterium | reverse complement strand
AAGTATTAGATGTTATACTCTGGGTGTTGCGAATAGGAACATCTTAGTGGGATTTACCAAAAAATACCCCTATCAAACCTGCCATCGTCGTTTTCAGCAATAGTCGTCAGATGGAACGTTTGAGAAAGTTCATAGGAGATATGCAGTAGACATGGGATTACACCGGTATCGGTTCACCTTGAGTTGCTGTCATCTCAGCATAGAGTTCCTGCAAACGTCCTGTCATTGGTCCAGGTTTACCATTGCCAATTTGTCTGCCATCAACTTCTAAGACAGGACTTAACTCACCGACAGTTCCTGTTGTGAACACTTCGTCTGCTGTATATACCTCTGTCAAGGAGACATTCCTTTCAACCAAGGGGATGTCGTTTGCACGTGCAAGGTGAATGACATTACCCCGCGTAATCCCAGGAAGGCAACTGTCTGCATGGGGTGTAAGGACCTCACCTTTTTTGATGATAAAGATGTTTGTCGCATTTGTTTCAGAGACAAAACCGAAAATATCCAGCATAATCGCATCGTCTACACCTGCAACGTTTGCTTCAATTTTTGCCAGAATGTTGTTAATCAGATTGTTATGATGTATTTTAGAGTCAACACACTGTGCTGGATTCCGTCGTATGGCAGATGTAATCAATCGGACACCGCTGCTTTCATAAATGGGTGCTTTCCATTCCGCCAGGACGATCAAACATGTGCCATACTGATTTACCTGCGGATTCATGCTTGACGTAACTTTCTTACCACGGCTGAGTGTTAATCGTATATGAACTTCATCGCGCATCCCATTCGCCTTAAGGGTCTCAAAGATAGCGGATTTGATTTCATCGCGTGTGGGTATTCCTTCAAACGCCATTGCATGTGCGGAGTCCAGCAATCTATCAAGGTGTGCATCTAAGGCAAAGACTTTTCCATCATAGATACGTAGTCCCTCCCAGACACCATCTCCACCTTGTGCAAGACTGTCAAAAACGGATATTTTAGCTTCATCACGTGGTAGTAATTCTCCACCGACGTGGATCATTATGTTTTCATTTCGAGGATCGGGTAATTGTGGTTGCATTTATCTTCCTTTCTCTTGATGTTCGTTCTGAATTACAGCATCAGCATACCAGATTATAGGTACGGTGTCAATTTATATATAGGGATTTAAATCCAGCTATACACAGCGGAACGGAGTATGAGACTCAGCAGAGGCCAAAAACAACCCATCAATGCCTCACCTAATACCAACCCGATGAAAAAGGGAATTGCTTTACGATATGCGTTTATACCCCCATTTCGCAGTATAATCCACTTTGTCACCATCGCGATTAGCAGTGGAAACCAAATTACATCCGTAGTGCCAGGTGCTACACCGATAACATATCCAGCTGGATGTAGTGGACACCAGACGAAGCGAGAACGTAACATCATGATACCCAAATTCGCAACAAAAGTACCACCCAACACAGTAGTAGCAATCCAGTCCATCGGTTTGGGGTTTACCAACCAAGATGAAAGAAAATTATACGTATCCGCACCACCTGCATGAATCTGTTCTGAACCTGCTGCAACACCTTCCCGGTATATTGCATAAGGGTAGAGTATCAGACTTGACAATATGCCAATAAGGCTTGCGATGATTAGAACTGTGAACATTGTTCTATTTCGGATATTCGTTCTCTCCGCAAGTTTGAATGCTTCCAATTGGTCCGGCATAGGATGTGTGCGGAATGATGCATAACTGGCTCCGCTAAGCCAATTCAACAGCGATAGCATTGTTAGATTTCCTGCCCGAAGTCTTCGCGTGCCGAGAAGCGAAATCATCATGTATTGGGGTGTAAGATAACCGATAGCATGGATTGGCGGTCCGAGTTCTGCACGCATCCGAGTTAAACCGACGACAATCAGTAAGTATATACCGATAAAAACAGAAAATGCCCATAAAGACATACCGCCACGTATGCAGAGTATAGCAAGCAAAAATAGTGATACTCCCAGTGTAATCAATGTGCTGCGATATGAAATGCCTTCATTCTGCGTTCCTGAACGCGTCGGACGAATTGCCTGAGAAAAAACGAATGCAAAGTGTTTACGACCATGCCAACATGCAATAGCAAGTAACGCAAGCAACGCACCCGCTCCCTGTTCACCTAAAAACGGATAACCCGCAACCTTAGACATACCTGATGCACTGCCAAAAACCAACTGTACCTTCTTCATCAGATAGAAAAAAGTGCATGAAAACGCTAAATCCAACGGAAGGATAAACGAGAAACCTATAAGGTAAGGATGGAACCTGAGCGGTGTACTGCCTATTGCATTCCAAGGCTTTTGTGTAAAATAGATGTTGAGATTATATTCTCTAACGGGAATAGTCGGCAAGACAGGGAAAAAATACTGTAATCCATTCAGTAGATTTATCCCCATGGCTATGCCAAAACCTATCCAAAGGAGCCGATTTTTAAATATACGACGATTCGAGACGACCTCAAGTGGTATCTGGATAATTGGATAAGCGAGTTTCTCATTTTCTATCCACTGTTTGCGAATGAGCGATGTCAAACAGAGGAATATCAGCATCAATAGGAAGATCACGGCAGACCAAGAGAGAATTGGGACGATCCAATACTGCAAATATCCGTCTGTAAAAAAGTTCGTGTTTCCTTCATAGAAATCATTAACTGTTCTCGGGTCCTTGACAACGAGCCAGTCCGGCAGATGGTGAAAAAGGAGTGCTTCCCAATCATTTTCCGCTGTAGCAAAGCGGTAAGCGTACGGTATAAGTCCCATTAGCCGCGGTATACAGTCATGTCCAGAGAAGGCACTCCCGACCGCAAGCATACTATAGACAACGACCAGATCACGTTTCGTCAGTGCAGCAAACGGAGCAAAACTTCTTATCCATAAATTCAGAACCGTTATAACAAAAATGCCAAACATGACATTTACTGACATCGCTACTGTCGTTAGATGCGCTGTGTGCCAGATCATCTCAATATAAGCAATCCAGTAACTGTTGGCAATGATAAGAATAATACCAATAAATACAGCGCGTTTTTTTATTGACTGTGAAGTCTGCAGGTCTGTCTGATTCATCATTGTAGGCGGATTTGGTCAGATTGCTGACGCAGTTGCTTTGGGGGACTGAAATAGACGATATTCAAATGATATGGCAAAATGAGATGACCAAAATAGAATGGACATATTCTCTATGATATGTTATACTAAACAATCAATTGTCTGTCAAGTTCAAATTCACGGTAACCCTCAGAGAGCACAGTATTGCATTACTGTATTCAGTCATATTAGATTGCAGGCATAACTGTAAAGTAGGAGTTCTTACGCATGAAACTTGCTTTTGAGAAAGATGAATTACTATATGCCCTACAAATAGTTCAAGGAGTAGCAGGTGGACGTAGCACCTTGCCGATACTTTCAAACCTGCTCATACGTGCTGAGGATGGGAATATAGAATGTGCCTCAACAGATTTAGAAGTTAGTATTAAGATAAGCGTATTGGGTACTATCATTGAAGAGGGTGCAATTACAGTCTCAGCAAAAAAGTTAGCAGACATCGTAAGAGAATTACCCGATAGCATGATTGAACTTTCAACAGCAGCAAATTATAGACTTGACCTGATTTGTGGCGATGGTATATATAAGATATACGGACTTTCCGATGAAGATTTTCCTCACCTACCGTTAATTGATGAAAACGCTATTCCTGTTGATGGTGACACACTCAGAAATGTAATCTATAGAACAGAATTCGCTGCATCAACAGAAGAGGTGCGATATCTATTGAATGGCTTACACTTTAATCTCAATCAGGAAAAGACAGAGGTAGTTGCAACGGATGGGATCAGACAGTTAGCATTGACATACTGCGATTTTTTAGAGCGGACTGAAGAAACCGATAGTTTCACTGTTCCTTTGAAGGCAATTAAGGAAATATCAAGAACATTCGCAAATTCACAGGAGATAAAGGTATCACTCGGTAAGAATCAACTCATACTTTCAGACAACAACGCGACACTTTCAACACGTTTGGTAGAAGGTGAATATCCAAAATATCATGAAATTATTCCTAGTTCCTTTGAAGGACGAGTGGTCGTTTCAAGAGAAGCTATTTTACAGGCAACACGTCGTGTTGCTTTACTTTCAGACCCTAAACAGTTTGCCGTTTGTTTAGAGATAGAATCAGATGGAATTCGTGTCTCGGCGAAAGCACCCGAACTTGGTGAAGCGTATGAAACAGTTGCAGTGGAATCCGGGTCCGGTTCTGTACGAATCGGTTCAGAAGCCAGAGCATTAATAGATACATTGGCACACATTGTCGCCGAATCTGTCGTTATAGAATTTTCTGGAGAGTTTTCACAGTTTACAATAAAACCTATAGGCGATGATCAACAACTTCACGTTATCATGCCTATACGTTTGGACTAATCATAAAATTATAAGGAGCAATGCATGGAACTTATATTTGAAAAAGATGATCTATTACATTCACTACAATTAGTACAGAGTGTTGCAGGAGGACGGAATACGCTTCCAATTTTGGCTAATGTCCTCATTCGTGCACAAGATGGGAAAATAGAATGTTCAGCGACCGATTTAGAGGTCGGCATAAAGGTTAAGGTAGATGGCACGATCAATGAGGAAGGATCAATTACCGTCGCTGCAAAAAAGATGACTGACATCGTCAGGGAATTACCCTCGGACATGCAGGTAAAATTGGTAACAACTGCCAATGATCGTGTTGAACTCACATGTGGCACAGGTGTCTATAAGATAATTGGACTCCCAGATGATGATTTTCCAGAGCTGCCATCAGCTGAAGGAGAAGGTACTACAATAGATGGTGAAACGCTATGTGCGGTCATCTATAAAACAGAATTCGCAGCATCCACCGAGGAATTTAGGTATCAATTAAATGGTCTGTATTTCAATTTGCTTGAAGATAAGACAGAGGTAGTTGCAACGGATATGCATTATCTTGCCCTCACGCACTGTACACTCATCAAAGCTCCCGAAGAAGTTGATGGTTTTATTGTACCTTTGAAGGCAGTTAAAGAGATCTCGCGTACATTTGCCAATTCACCTCATGTAAAAATTATACCTCTCAAGAATCAGCTCCTCTTGTCAGACGAAAATGCAACCTTGACAACTCGCTTAGTTGAGGGTGAATATCAATCCTACCAGACACTCATACGGGAATCTTCACCAGGTCGGGTTGTTGTCTCAAGGGAAGCAATATTGCGAGCAACCCGTAGGGTAGCCCTGCTTTCAAATCCAAAGAGTTTTGCAATCCGTTTAGAAATAGACTCTGAGAACATACAAATCTCAACTGAAACCCCCGAAATTGGTGAAGCTCACGAAACTGTCAAGGTAGAATCCGGTACAGGCAATGTGAAAATTGGGTTGGATGCAAACAG
This sequence comes from Candidatus Poribacteria bacterium, assembly GCA_009839975.1. Classification (GTDB taxonomy): domain Bacteria; phylum Poribacteria; class WGA-4E; order WGA-4E; family WGA-3G; genus MSPOR6. The sequence continues at coordinate 1,229 of VXOP01000005.1, read as the reverse complement.
ACTCACAGAGATCTTTGCACATATTGAATCAGAATCTGTGATCATTGAGTTTTCAGGTGAATTTGAGTTCTTTATCGTCAAACCAGAGCCTGAAGATGGACATACCTGTTTCATTGCGCCAATGCGTTTGAAATCATAGGATTGGATTCAGGTGCGATTTCCTTGATAAGGAAATCGCACCTGCCGCAGTTCATTAATAACGTTGTGGGGCTGGTTGAGCAACTCGTATTCCTCTGTCATGTGTGAACGGAAACTTAAAATTTATTGTTTGGTAGCGCTGTGCCCCTTCAGGCGGTGGTGCTTTTTCAATTTCAAGAATGACAGTAAGTTCTGTTGCGTTCGGTTTTACTTGAATGAACGGCACAAATCCTTCTACGCTTTCACCAGCATTTATTCCAATTCGATGCGTTCCAACCTGTTTTTCAACAATCGGCATACGTTTTTCCAGCAAAACTTCTCGCGCTGTTTGAAGTCCATTGGTTACATATAAGCCTGAGACACGTCTATTAGATACAAATCGATCCTCAAGGTCTCTATAGTAGAGCCCTTCATAGACACTTTCACCTTGGTCAATTATTCTACACTTTTTAACATCAATGATGATGTGCTGCTGACGATTGTTGGTAATCTTCACATAAAACACGTCGGTGTTTTCTCCTTGATTTCCAGCAGCAGCATTTTCATAAAAAGGTGAATATGAATTTCCACGATTGTATTTGTAATCAAGATCCGCACGACGCCAATAACAGATGGATACAGTTATATCGTCAAGAGTCTTAGTTAGAATAGATTGCTTTGCTGGGATTTCAAAAGCCTGTGGATAGTTTGAAACTAAAATAACATCAACAATCTTTGAGTCTTGATCTGCCTTCGGTAGTTCAATCTGTGGTTCTACCTCTGCCCATTCTGTTAAGAAATTATCCCAATTCTCCAAAGTATATCCATAGTCATCAAACGCCAATACATAAGTTAAGGCATCTGTATTTGCAATGTCTGCATCCGCGATCTTGAGTCCGACTGTCTGTAAACCGTGTTTATCAAAGACAGGTTCGGACAGTTCTTTTTCAGGATTCGCAGGAACAACAACATTTGCAGATGGATTATTGGTTAATGTCATTTCCGCATCTGCAATATTTTTGATAGGTTGAATTGGTGCTAAGGTTTTCAGCGATTGTCCACAACCTGATATCACCAAAAACAATAAAAAGAACATTCCAACATTATACAGT
>VXOP01000352.1 GCA_009839975.1 Candidatus Poribacteria bacterium | reverse complement strand
GTTGATACACAAACGGAGACGTGCTAAAATAGAGTACATCTCCTTTGTATAATTTATCATCTTTAAAAAGGAGATTTCAAAAGGAGGTTAATCATGCGTATACTTTTCACAAGTTTCTACATCATCCTACTGTTTTCAACTGTTGTGCAGGCAAGAATCCTATTTGACTCTACACGCAATCAAGATTATCAGATATATGTCATGGACGATGATGGAACAAACATCATGAAACTCACAAATTTTGAGAGACCTACAGGACATGGAAGTGTGATGGCATCACGCTGGTCACCCGATGGCAAGCATATAGTATTTAGTAAACAAGTGAATCCAAGAAATTGGAAAGAGAGTCATTTATTCCTTATGAATGCTGATGGCACAAATGTAAGGGAACTTACACCACCCTTGGTACCTTTCGGTAGGGATAATAAACCCACATTTTCACCTGATGGTAATTCAGTTCTCTTTACACGACATGTGCGAATAGGTAACGGAGATGATAAAAGCAGTATCAATGTGATTAACATAAAAAGTGGTATAATTAAACAGATTACCGATTTCTTGGTAAACAGTCCAGAGTTTTTGCCGGATGGTAAGAAGATTGTTTATTCAAGCTTGCCTGATGTGGGAGGAAGTGGTGGCAATATCTGGATCATGCATGCAAATGGTAACCGTGCGCGTCCTCTATTAACACCGCCAGTTGGTAACAACATGGTAATTAGCCGCTGGACACCGAGATGGTCTTCAGATGGCAAAACGATGTTATATACGGAAGACAGAGATATACTTCAGAAAATAGATAATGTGACACACTACATTCCACAAGGTTATCATTACCTAATCTGTGACAGGGACGGCAGAAATATCAGAGCGTTAAAGATTCCGAAGCATTTGAGACCAAGTGGGGTCGACTGGATGGACAACGGTAAATCAGTAGTTTTCACCGCAAGTGAGGTTACGCTTAGGCAGCCAGCAGGACCAGACTTCCGCTACAACTTCCAGATCTATAAATTCCATATTGCCACCGGCAAATTAACGCAATTGTCAGAACACTCAGGGAATGACTATACTGTCGATTGGATAAGTGATGATGTTTTATCTGTGGTGCCATTAGATAAAAAAAAGGTCCAGTGGGGAACGATAAAGCAGTGAAACTTGCGTTTTGAATAGTAAGAAGTTTACTTGCAAATCTTACCTATTTCGTGTATCCTATTCTTAGTATTATGGTTAGAGAGTGAATACTATCTGGGTCGCATGCTGCGGTCCCCGCCTAACAGCCAAAGGAGTTGTTCAATATGGTTATTAATTGGGACGGTATAACAACCTATTTCATTTATAATGAATTGTTTGATGAAACCTATACCGCGCATATTCAAAAGAACGGCAAAGATTGGCAAGGATCAATCGTTGAACTTCCCGAAATAGAATGTATAGCGGAAACAGCGGAAGTTGTGCAAGAACAATTGCCGGACATGCTTCATGATGTTTTAGTTGCGAAAGAAGCAGCATGGGATCAGCAGCTTAAAGAAGATATGGAGGCGGGAAAACTTGACTCCCTTATTCAGGAAGCTATTGAAGACTATAAAGCGGGTAGATGTACTAAGATTGTGTAACGTTTGGTATGAATAACTCACAATTTGAGCATATTAGAAATCAGAAGTTTATAACGTTGTTGCGGAAACTCCCAACACATATACAAAGACGTGCTGCTAAACAATTTCAAATTCTACAAGATCACCCCTTATATCCCTCACTTCATTTCAAAAAAGTCTCTGGTCTTTGGTCATTACGTATTACTGACGATTACAGAGCGTTGGGATATGAAGAAAACGGTACGATTATTTGGTTTTGGATAGGAAAACATGATGAATACGAGCGGCGGATCTGATTATCTTTCCTTATCAGGATCGGAGTAGCGTAATGAAGCAGATATTAACAATCGCAGGGTCGGACTCTGGAGGGGGTGCTGGAATTCAGGCGGACATCAAGGCGATTTCTGCAAATGGAGGATTCGCGATGTCGGTCATCACGTCCGTTACTGCACAGAATACTGTTGCTGTTACGGATGCTTATGATCTACCGATACCTTTAATTGAGTCCCAGTTAGATGCTGTCTTTTCAGACTTTGACGTTGCAAGTGTAAAAACAGGTATGCTCTCATCTCAAACGATTGTGGAAACGGTTGCGCGTAAACTGGAGGAGTATGACCCAGAAGTAATTGTTGTTGATCCAGTAATGATTTCAAAAAGCAAGTTTCCATTGTTGAAAGCGGAAGCCATTGATAGTTTAAAAAAATCCATTATCCCATTAGCAACACTACTAACACCTAATATTTACGAGGCAGAACTGTTGACAGGTAAAAAGATACAGACAATTGATGATGCTAAGTCTGCAGCAAGAACAATTTCGGAATTAGGGTGTGAGGCAGTCCTCGTTAAGGGTGGACATCTTGGCAATGAAAATGCGACAGACGTTCTGTTCTGGGAAGGTAAATGGTCATATTTTGAAGCGCAAAGGATTGAGACAAAAAATACACACGGGACAGGCTGCACTTATGCCTCAGCAATAGCGACACATCTTGCAAATGGTAAGAAATTAGGCGAAGCGATTCATGCATCAAAAAGATATATAACCGATGCCATTAAACATGCGATAGATATAGGAAATGGTAATGGTCCGACTCACCATTTCTATTTTATGAACCCACCGAGAATATGATACATGTTCTAATGTCTATGATGATTATAGTTTATCAAGTGGTTGTCGTCCATCATATCCGCTATCAATTTCGTGCCAATATTCTATCTCCTTTTCACCATATCGCCAACATAGATATACTTCTCTTCCATCGCGCATGTGTGGAAAGTCAACTAAAGGGGGGTCAAGTCCTTTGATAAGGCATCCACTCGCCTCTATGCGATCAAGCAGCCTTTTTAATTCCACGCCTACTTGTAGATGCGAAAAGGCGTTTTTGTCACCGCCATTAGACGGTATCGCTTCAAAGAATGCGTCGAGTTCTGCCCGAAGGTTTCCCAGCATATTTCTTAGCTGGATCAAGGCTTTAACTTGTCCTGTCAATTCGGGGATATATTCATTTGCTTCTTCTACGGTAAAGTACTTTTTTTCCTGCATTGTCATCTCCTCTATGTTTTATATTAAAATTATATGAATTGGGAATTGTTGTCAAGCATCAAATTAAAAGGTTAGAAGGTTGGAAGAATGGAAGCGGTTTTGATGCACTATAATCTATCTCTTATATTATAATGGAAGAAAATGAGCAGATTACCTCCACGGAACAAAACCAGAATGTTGCTCGTGCTGCGGCGATTGTTAGTTTAGCAGTGATGGGTTCACGTTTGCTTGGTCTTGCGCGTGAAATGGCGATCTTTTACTATTTTAAGACGAAACTTGCCGCGCCTGCCTTTCATCTTGCATTTCGTATCCCTAATTTCCTGCGAGATATGTTCGGTGAGGGTATTCTAAGCAAAGCGTTTATCACAACCTTCATCGCTACTGAAACAGAGGAAGGTGAAGCAGCCGCTTGGGACCTCGCAAATCGTATTTTTAATCTGGTTGTAATTGTCCTGACCGGTATTGTCGTTTTGGGTATTGTGTTTTCTCCTGCTATAGTTGATGTTTTAGCGCGTGAAAACTTTGATGAGGTATTAGAGCCGGGAAAACACTATGGGTTTGATACTAAAGTTGAGTTGACAATCTATCTAACGCAATTGATGTTCCCTTATCTTCTGTTTGTATCCCTTGCTGCTATTGCTATGGGACTCCTTAACAGTAAAGATAGGTTTGGTATACCTGCTTGTGCTTCCTCGTTCTTCAACCTGAGTTCACTTGTTATCGGTATTAGCGGATATTATCTATTTCAACGTATAGATATGCACCCGACAACGGGTATGGCAGTTGGTGTCCTTGTTGGGGGTATGCTTCAATTCCTTATACAAGTACCGTCAATGTACCGTGTCGGATATCGGTATAGACCGCTGCTTAGTTTTACAGAACCGAGAGTCGTTCAAGTTCTCAAATTAGTGGGTCCGGCTATTTTAGGTGTTGCTGCAGTCCCGATTAATCAACTGACAAATACGTGGTTTATCACATCTGGTGATGAATGGTTAGCCTGGATTCAAGGTGCGTATCGCATCATGCACTTTCCACTCGGTATATTTGGTGTGGCAATATCCACGGTTGTTTTGCCGCAACTTGCTAAGTATGCACATTCAGACAGTTTGGCAGAGTTCCGAGATTCGTTATCTTATGCCTTACGTTTGATGCTTACAGTTATTTTACCAGCATCAATTGGTCTGATGATATTGGCAGAACCGATCTGTAGATTACTCTATGAACGCGGCGAATTTACGGATACAGATACAGTCGCAACAGCAAATGTTCTGTTCGTTTATGCATTTGGCTTGTGTGGTTTTTCTGCACTGAAAATCATTACGGACGGTTTTTATGCTTTCAAAGATATACGTGCACCTGTAATTGTTAGTCTATGCGGTGTCGCGCTTAATATCTGTATGAACTACATGTTTATATTCCAAGGGTTTTGGTTGAATGAACGTGCGATAGTGTTTTCTACTGTGACAACTGTAACACTGAACAGTGTCGTTTTGTTGTTTCTACTGAGACGTAGAATCAATAAAATAGGGTTTAATTTGGTGTTTAAGGTTGCATTGAAAGTACTGTGTGCATCTGTAGTGATGGGGATGGTATGTTGGGTATCCAATGGGTTTATAGAGAAGGATTGGCTTGGGACAGAGGGTATAGTGTCGCGGACTCTAAATGTATTCCTCCCGATTGGGTTTAGCGTTCTGACGCTTGCGGGGATGTATAAAGCATTAAAAGTATCGGAGTTTGATGACATATTGAACATTGTTAAACAGAGATTTCAAAAGCAAATGAGTTGAGGGGAAAATGTTAACAAAACGAATAATTCCATGTTTAGATGTCCGCGCTGGCAAAGTTACCAAAGGTATTGCCTTCAAAGGAAATGTAGATGTTGGTGATCCTGTTGAGATGGCACGGTTTTACTATGAGAGCGGGGCAGACGAACTTGTCTTTTACGACATCACTGCCAGTAACGAAGAACGAGACATTATGATTGATGTTGTCTCTTCTGTTGCAGCAGAAATATTCATACCGTTTTCTGTCGGTGGCGGCTTGCGGACGCTTGAAGACATGCGGCGAGTCTTACTGGCTGGGGCAGAGAAGGTCAGCATAGATTCAGGGGCAGTCCGGAATCCTCAGATAATCGCTGAAGGGGCACATGCATTCGGAAGTCAATGTGTTGTTTTGAGTATGCAAGTGAAAAAAGTGCCAAAGCATGAGAAGATACCGAGTGGATATGAAATCTTTATTGACGGTGGACGGACACCCGTCGGTTGGGATGCATTGGCGTGGTCGGTACGTGGTGTTGAGTTAGGGGCAGGTGAAATCGTGGTAAATAGTATTGATGCGGATGGCACAAAAGCTGGATATGAATTGGCGTTAACAGGTGCGATTGCTGACCTTGTAACGGTCCCCGTTATTGCATCTGGGGGAGCCGGGAATCCTCAGCACCTTCGTGATGTATTTGTTGAAAGTAACGCGGATGCGGCAATTGTTGCATCAATTACACATTATGGAGAATTCACCATTGCGGGAATTAAAGACTACCTAAAGACTCACAACGTCAGTATACGGGATACTTGGTAATCAATAAAATGCAACGACATTTAAAGAAATGGGTTGTAAAACCAGGTAGGAATTGGGTATAATTTGTCATACCAACAGTTGGCACAAAACATACAAAGTCAGTTGTCAGATGTAGTTGGATTTTCCCTCCAACATTACAACCAGTTACTTACTTAGGTTCTATAAAAGAGTACTAAAATGGATATACAGTGTAGCATACGTAATTCACTCATAGAGGCACAAAACACACTCAATGATTTTATTAATAATACAGATAATATAACAGTCATATCGGAGGTAGCCTCTTTATTGCAAAAGGTGTTTACACAGAACCGTAAAGTATTCACTTGTGGTAATGGGGGAAGTATGTGTGATGCTATGCACTTTGCAGAAGAGTGTACTGGTAGATTTCGTCATAATAGGCGACCGCTTCCTGTTATTGCACTCAGTGATGTTGCGCATATCACTTGCACGGCAAATGATTATGACTTTGCTGAGATTTTTGTTCGTCCCATTTTAGCACTTGGTAATCCAGACGATCTATTGATAGCAATTTCTACGAGTGGAAACTCCGAAAATGTCGTGCGAGCAGCAGCGGCAGCAAGGTCACGCCAGATGTATGTCTTCGGTTTGATTGGACAAGACGGGGGTCAACTGAAGGCGCATTGTGATAAATATATAATTGCTCCTGGGGATACTGCGGATCGCACACAAGAAATCCATATTAAGGTCTTGCATATACTCATTGAACATGTGGAAAGACTTATGTTTCCAGAGAATTATTGACAGAATCGCGGTAGTTTGATAGAATTTTATCATACCATTTCATATTATTAAAATAGAAGACAATTGTAAGATGCGGACAGAATTTTCAAATAGCACACGTTGCCAAAATATAAAGACACTCAAAACGGAGCCGTTAGATGTTTTAGTTATCGGGGGTGGTATTGTAGGTGCTGGTTTGATCCGAGACTTGGCATTAAACGGTGATATCAAAGCAGGATTGATTGAACAG
>VXOP01000281.1 GCA_009839975.1 Candidatus Poribacteria bacterium | reverse complement strand
TTTCCATTCTCTGTTTAACAGCATCGTTTCTTTAGCTAATTGGGAGATAGCATATTCTCGGTGATGAACTTCTACATTTTTTAAGGTAGGGGTTAGTGTTTTGCCAAATTGCCGATGCTTCAAATTACCGTCAGCGAGTTCAACAAGTGTCGGTCCAATATCAATCCATTCAACAGGACTATTACAAATACGATTTTGGTTATCATTCTTTAGTGTTTCAGGTGTTCGCATAAGTAGTGGGATACGGACAGCACCGTTGAGAAAGTTGCTTTTGTAAATTAAACCGTAATCACCATTCATTTCACCGTGATCCGAACTGAAAACGATTACAGTATTTTCTAATTCGCCTCGGTCTTGTATAACATCAGTGATTTCGCCAATCTGGTCATCTATGAGTGTGACATTTCCCGCATAATCTGCACGCATTCTCTCTACATCCCCTTTTTCAAACTTTGGACTTCTCTTCTTGGACTTTAGTAACGTATCTAAATGTCCAAGTGGACGATCACCTTTTACGGGACGAGAAACAGGAGATGGCATGTCTTTCGGTGAATACATACTGGCATAAGGTTCAGGTGAATCCCACGGTTCATGGGGACCACCGAAACTCACCCAACAGAACCAAGGTTTATCATGATCATAATTTTGCAGATACCGCTTTGCTTGTTGTCCAACATAGACATCAGCATCATTCTCAAGGCCCACTGGTGTTGGACGGACAAGATGCGGTTTCGTCTTGAATCGGTCATCATAGTCTTTCTGGTAGGCTTTCCATAAACCCTTTTCTTCCCACATTTCTGTTAAGTAGGATAAACATTTCATACTTGCTCGTGGACCGCCGATCTCATTAACATCATCCAATCCATAAGCATGCATCAAGTGTTCACGTTTCCGCAGATCACCATTATTTGTGTGCAGATGTGTTTTTCCAAAAAGACTTGTACGATAGCCAGCATCGCGAATTGCCTGCATCCATGTCGGTGTATCAGCACGCATTTTATGTTTGGAATTATTCCAAACGCCTGTATTATGAGCATACAAACCTGTTGCTAAACTGAGCCTCGCTGGAACGCAGACAGGTGAAGTGGTAACACAGTTGGTATAACGGACTCCCTCGCTTGCAATACGATCCATGTTTGGTGTTTGCACCCAACCACCACTGCCACCCATAGCATCCCATCGTTGCTGGTCTGTCATAATAAAGAGAATGTTGGGTTTCCGCTGCTCTGTATCTTTATTCAGTGCCAAAGTGTTTGCTGAATTCAAGAGTGAATAGGTTCCTACTCCTGCAATACCTAACTCTTTAATGAAAGTTCTACGGTTGATGCAATCATTCAAAGAATGTGTTGTCGTTTCAGTTCTTTTAGATTCTTTGGATATTCTTTTGTCTCTCATAGGTAACCTCACAAGACTCTTAAATCCTAAGAAGCTACTTTTTCGTTTGTGTGTTGAACAGATGTTCTAAAACTTGCAATCTTAACGCTGTCTCTAATTCTTTCATTTCTGGTAAACCCGCGAGATTGTTAATTTCATCTGGATCGTTCTTCACATCAAACAAGAGATAACACTCTCCTTCCTGATTCAATGCTATTTTCCACTCCTGATTGAGCAGCATTATTTCTCCTGATAGTTCTGATATAGCGTATTCTCGATGTATTGTATTCGGATCATCAAGGGCAGGACATAAGGATTTTCCAAATTGACGATGTTTCATTTCACCACCAGCGAATTCAACAAGTGTGGGACCTATATCAATCCATTCAGCAGGACTGTCAGATGTTATTTCTGATGTATGGTTTCTTAGTGTTTCAGGCGTTCTGACAATTAAAGGGACTCTAACAGCACCGTTTAGGAAGGTATTCTTGTAGATGAGACCGTAGTCACCATTCATCTCTCCGTGGTCGGAACTGTGAACAATCACTGTATTATCAAGTTCACCGCGTGCATGAATTGCCTCAAGGATTTCACCGATCTGTGCATCAATGAGTGTGACATTTCCTGCATAGTCTGCTCGTAGTCGTCCAACTTCACCCTCTTCAAATTTTGGGTTCATTTGCCGCATCTTACTGTCCAGATTCCCCAGAGGACGATCACCAGTTTCAGGTCGTTGTATTGGGGGAGGCATAGCATGTGGGTCATACATACTGGCATAAGGTTCAGGTGTATCCCACGGTTCATGCGGACCTCCGAAACTCACCCAGCAACACCACGGTTCAGCGCGATCATAATCTTGGATATACTGTTTTGCCTGTTGACCAACGTAAACATCAGCATAGTTTTCAAGACCGAGTGGAGATGGACGCACGATGTACGGCTTATTGCTGAATCTTTCGCTATAGTCTGCTCGGTATCCATCCCATAGACCTTTTTCTTCCCACATGTCAGTCATATACGATTTTACACGCGCACTTGCACGAGGACCACCTATCTCGTCTATATCATCTAAACCGTAGGCATGCATCAAATCTTCACGATCACGTAAGTCTCCCTGGTGTGGATGAAGGTGAGTCTTGCCAAAAAGACTTGTGCGATAACCTGCTGAACGCACAGCTTGCATCCAGGTGGGTGTATCAGCGGACATAGTATGTCCCATGTTGTTCCAAACACCCGTATTGTGTGGATATAAACCGGTTGCTAAACTGAGTCGTGTGGGAATGCAGACAGGAGATGTCGTGACACAATTATTGAAACGGACACCTTCACTTGCTATCCGATCCAGATGTGGCGTCTGCACCCATCCACCACTACAACCCATCGCATCCCATCGCTGTTGATCTGTCATGAGAAGAAGTATGTTTGGTTTCATGTTATTTCCTTTATGGATTTCGCGCAATACCAGCATCATCAAATGCTTTAGATAGAGTCTCATAAGTCAAATCTGCTGCTGCGAGCGGATCGTAATCCTTACGTGCTTGAACCATAAAACTCACTTCAGCAGTGATAAATCCATCATATCCGTGTTCCTGCATTGCTTTGAGATAGTGCATATAATCAAATTCACCTTCACCGGGAATGAGAAACTCAAAATCTGGTGATATACCGCGTTGATCTTTTACATGTGTATGGACGGAAACAGGTGCTAATACTGAGACCGTTTCTTCAGTAGACATACCAACAATGTCAAAATGGCTAATGTCAAAATTGACCTTTAGATAGGGAGAATCTATGATTTCAAGCAGTTCAAGCACTTTTGCAGGTGTATCTATAATTGCACCGATGTGTGGTTCCATCGCAATAATTACACCCTTTGATGCAGCATAATCAACCAATTCACCGACACGTTCACATAAAAAATCCTTCTTTGTATCCCATTCACCCGGTTTGCCACCTGTCGTCGTATTGACAGCAGCGATATTATCACCTTGTGCAAGGTCAATCGCCAAGTCAACGCCACCCTTCAAACGCCACATATTTCGCTTGTGAGATTCAACATCAACATCCATAAGATTAGAATGCGCAGCGATTGCAGGTAAAGCTAAGTTGTGATCATCAAGTAAGGAAGCGATCCTTTTGCGTTCAGTTGAATCTAATGTGCTCAGTTCGGTTGTAAACCGTTGAATGATCGTTAACTCAATTCCATCAAAACCGAGGGATGCGAGATGTGGGATAGACACGTCTATTGGAACAGTCGGCATACCCCATGTGCTATAACCAAGTTGCATCTGTCTTCTCCTAATATAGATTATATCTCCTAAAAACCGCTAACCGAAAAGTGCAATGATTGAACCAATCCAATCGTTGATGAGGAAACCGACACGGTGAATCATGAGTGCCAGACGTCCCATAACGGTGTTACCGAATGCAGCACCGAACCCGATCATCAAGAAAGCAATACCGATCTTTGATGTCCATCGTATAGCACCACTATGTTCAACAGAAAAGAAGAAATAGGTAAGTGTACAGAATACACCAACGACTATTAGAACAGCACTGAAGACTTCCCATGGGGTTAGGGTTCCTGACCATATCGTATTGCCGTATATCCCAATAAAACCTATAATGAATAAAATGAAGAAACCGACACCGATGATGGGTAACCAATTGAATGTATTTCTCTGTTCAACTGAGGAAAGAAAGTACAATACAGTACATAGAGCACCACCAAGAACACCTACAAACATCAGAACAAAACCCACAATTTCAATCAGCGTTAAACCGTCAGTGATTATATTGTCGACAAAAAGTAAAGTGAGTCCTATTACACCGAGACCTATACCGAAAATGGAGAACCATTTGTAGGATTCTCTCTGTTCAACAGAAAATAGAAAATACGAGATCGTGCATAGTACACCGATGACCATTAGAACAGCACCTGCAGTTCCTAAAAAGCTCGGGTCAAATGTATGAACGGTTATTAAAGTGGTTGGGTCAACAATTTCATCGATTTTATCAAAGGGGGCAACTGTTCCTTGTGTCTGTTTAAAGATGTTCGCTTGCAACACATTTGGAATCGCAACACCCGCACCAAATCCTATGAGGATAGCAATCGGATACCGAATTAACCAGGTGTAAGTGGGTGAAAGACGGGCAAAGAATAGCAATCCGATGAATATCGGTATTATTCTAAATAATCCCCAGAGTGCTTGTCGTGATTCAGGCGTTACATCACCCGTTATTTCTATCCAAAGACCATCAAATGCTTCAACTAAGGGTTCCCAAGCTAACGGAATGACACCTTGGTGTATAGCGATAACGATACCATATCCCACAGATATACCTACAAAAAGGTGTTCCGCAAAACGATAAAACGGATTATCTTTGTAGAGAAAACTATAGATGCATAACGTCAAGATAGCTGCAACCCAGAGTCCAAAAACATCCATCCAAGGACCAAAAACATCTATTAGAAATCCAAGAACATCATTCAGAAATCCAAAAACATCCATAAAGTTACGCCTCCTTTCGACGTTGCATAAAGAATGCAACATTGCCTAAGATCACCAAAATGATGATCAGAAGATGTGCAAAGGATGCTGTGTTAAGACCCACTGTACCGTCTCCAGGTGCGTTTAGCAGTTTTTCGTATTCAGCAGCCCCCAAATAACCTGGCATCATACCTACCAACTGACCTGTCTGTAGGTATGGATACATCTGCGCGATAATAACGGCAGTAACACCTGCAGCAATCTGCAAATCATATTTTGTGTTAGCATAAATTATCCATGCTTCTGTTGTACTACTGGAAGCCAGATCAAGCAGCAATGAAATCTGGTCATAGTTCTTAACATCTGCCATCATTGGAATTTCACTTAGTGGCGTATCCTGATAGTCTTTATCAAAGACGTTCGCTATGTTCGTACCCATACCGAGGATAACCGGTAACGTACCCGGTCGGTAACCTAAGAACACGTAATCCTGTCCATAGACTGCGTTGTTTTCATCAGCGATCTTTTTCATAAGTCTATCTGCTAATGTTACTGTACTTGGAAAAAGTGTCATACCTATGACCTTAATGCCTCTACTAAAACAGTGCTGCATGACTGCTTTAGCCATCGGCTCTGGTTCTGCCAGAGAGGATGGACCGTAATCGAAAGCTAACATAATATTTGATCCTGATGGAAGTTGTTCAATGTAATCATACAACTTTTGCGTCGGTTCTGATACTGTGATGGGTAATCTGACAGGTATCAAGGTGGGAATTATAACAACCAAGGCAACTAAAAGGAAGATGATTCTCCTGTCCATATTCATGAATTTTTCAAGCATTGCTTAATCTCCTCCGCCAAGATACGAACGTTCGATGCCTAATATTATTCGTATAGATTGTGAAATGACACCTAAACTGACACCGAGTATGATTCCCCGTCGCGCTGCAGTGTTTGGAACATCCAGTATCCACTGCCGAAGCCATGATGCCCCGTCTTCCCAAGGAGTCCAAGACATTAACGTTTCCCAGATAAGGTCGCCAACTGGGATATTCCCCAACATAACAAACATTGCCGTAATCAGAAGTAACGTTGCTTCAAACGCGCGTGCACGGAAAGCACGAAATGCCGCGGATGCAATAAAGAAGGCGAGCAAAGAAAACATCGTCGCATCCATCGGGACTTGTACATTGTCATATAACCAGACTAAGACTGTGTTCTGTTCTCCAAACGGAACACCTGCTAGGACCATGGCTATCATGCCGATGAAGACAATAAAACTGTATTGCCAATGTTCTGCACGGAAACGTATTCTTGATGCATGAGTCTGGATCAGCGTCACAACCGCCAACACCAACGCGAACGGTGATATGATGAGTCCCCATTTAATTACCTCCTTATAGATCGCATCAGAATATTGATGCGGACTAAATTGTGTGTAGATCATGGCTACACCGAAAAGGAAGCAGAGAGCCAATGGTACTTGTCGCTTCATTTAACCTCCTAACTCACAGTTTGTAAGAGTGTTGTAATCCAGTTAATACCGAAAAATTCAAGAGAAACACCAAGAATGATCGCAGCAAAAATGAGCAATTTACCCCAGTCTTGTCCCTTTAGACTTCCAAGGAGCATCGGTTCTCTGGAAAGGTATGCGCTGGCTGCATAGAGTTCCTCTCCGATCAAGGTATAGTCGCACGCTGCAATAAAGAAGGGTAGTTGATGTTCAGAATCAGTTCCTGCTATCTGAATAGCACCGATAGAATTACCGGTTTCAGCCATGAGAAGTGATTCAGCGTAGAATTGTCCTTGTAAAAATACTGCTGCCGGTTTTTCCCGTATCATCATGCCATCAACCCCAGCAGCATACGCAAATTGATCGTTAGTAAGGAAGAAGATATCATCCTCATTGTATGCATCGGGTCTCCCTACATCCAGATAGGATGTCTTTACCATTTCACGAACAACGTTTAACACAATTGGATCGTTGCATGGCACGCGAAGTGCCGTCTCATAGTCTGCTGTTCGACGTGCAACCTGACCCAAAATAGTCATACTTGCAATTGTTGCGACATTGTCTACGCCACCTAACCCTAAAACATAGAGAATTGATCGTCCCATTTCTGTCGCTCTACCGATGGCTTCTTCAACAGCTTCTAAACCAGGAATCCTTCGAATAAACACCTCTTTTCCACTCCGTGCATGATAGAGATTCCATACGATCGCAGAAGAAAAAAGGAGCATGGCAAGAAACAACGGTGTTTTACCTGTATGAAACCACTGTCCAGTTGCTTTTACTGCAGCAGTTTGTTCAGAATCCACAGGTGTTTCGTTGTCATAAACAGCACGGACAATGTATGCATGTGCCTTTCCCTTTTCTATCTCGGCATCTTTATACTTTGATAGGTCTGGGTTTAATTCAGCTTTTATTACCTCAAACTCACCCTCATCAGTATTTCGCAGAATCACGTATCCTAAAATACCACTATCTTCAGGAGCAGCATCCCATGTGACTGTTATACTTGTTCCATCATCATTTGGTGTGTCCTTTGCCACAACATTTGACGGTGCGGTAGGTTCTTGACTAAAAGCATAGGTGCCGCATAGAAATAGAACCAAACAAACAACTATCCAAAAGTTTGTTTTACTATATATCATTATGTATCCTCTTAAAAGAGTTAAAAACTAATAACATTCTGAAATGGCATGAATAATTTTTTCGTCTGTAACATCATCTCGAATAACAACTTCTCCAATACGTGTAGGCAGGATGACGTGCAGTTTTCCTCCGAATGTTTTCTTATCAAGATACATGGATTTGCATATTGTTTCTGGAGAAAGATCGGAAGGAAAATTCAGGGGTAAATCTGCTCTTTCTAAGAGTAACCTTTGTCTATGATAGTCCTTCTCGGAAAGCATGTCTAAGTTGACTGCTAACTTTGCTGCACAGTTCATACCAATAGAGACGGCTTCACCGTGTCTATATCTATTATATTCAGTGAGTGATTCAAGTGCATGACCAAAGGTATGTCCATAGTTCAGCACCATCCGTAAGTGACTCTCCTTTTCGTCTTTTGCTACTATATCAGCTTTGTTTGCACATGCGCTTGAAATCATCTCTATTAGAATCTCAACGTCCAAATTCAGGATAGCATCAAGGTTTTCCTCTACCATCTCAAACAGATACGTATCGCGTATCACACCCATTTTTATGACTTCAATTAATCCTGCTTTAATATCTCGTTCTGGTAAGGTATCTAACGTATCAATATCAATGAGGACTAATTTGGGTTGATGAAATGTTCCGATAAGATTCTTGCCTTTAGGATGATTGATAGCAGTTTTTCCGCCAACGCTTGCATCAACTTGCGCTTGTAATGTAGTTGGAATTTGCACATAAGCGATACCCCGCATGAAGATAGAAGCTGCGAATCCACTTAGATCCCCGATGACGCCGCCTCCAATGGCAATAAGCAACGAACGTCTGTCAAGATGTGAATCAATGAGTGCATCTAAAACCCGACTTATTTGTGCAATTGATTTGCTTTCCTCACCACCAGGGATCGCAAGCACAGTAACATCATATCCGTTACTCACTAAGTTCTGTTTGACGATGGGTGTAATATGTTGATTAACAACAGAATCACAGACAATAAAAACCTTTTCAGTTTCTGTGTACTTGTTCAGAAAAAAACCGATACGGTCAATCAGTCCTGTTCCGACGAGAAGTGGATAACTATTTTCTTTTAGTGAAACTTCAAGTGTCTTCATCATATTGTCATCACGCGCGCTTTTTGTTGGGGGATTTTCGACGTAATGCGTCTCTATAGAAAATGCCTTTGATACGAGAAATTATCTCGTCAAAGGATTTACCTGTTGTGTTTATCATATAATCGGCTTTTGCGTAATATGGATTTCGTTCTGCTAACATCGTTCGTATTGTATTCATCGCATCGGGTGTTTGGAGTAAGGGACGGTGTGTATGGTGACTGACACGTTTGAAGATTTCTTCTGGTGTAGCTGTCAGACAGAAAACCACGCCATTCTCTTTTAGTCTGGATACATTAGTTTCCCTTAGGACAACTCCCCCACCAGTAGAAATAACATAATTGGCGTAATTTGATACTTTGTTAACCGCTTCAGTTTCAAGTTGACGAAAAACTTCTTCACCGTCTTCATCAAAAATATCGGTGATAGGTCGTTGGCTTTGCCGTTCAATAACTGTGTCAATATCAACATAGCGCATCCGCAGCTGAGCAGAAAGGCGCTTACCTACAGAGGACTTACCCGTACCCATAAAACCGATGAGAACTATATTCGGTTGCTTTTGAAACGAACGTTTCACCTTTCCATTAACCTTTCAGTGTTATTCAATTCATAAAATGAGATCACATGATTTTGTATTATATCATTTTCTAAGAATTAAGTAAAGCCAAGATTAAAATAAAAGTTCTGCAGGTTTTTTTTGCTTATGCTATAATGCAACATCAAGTGGTCTAAAAGAGACATAAACAGAGGAAAAGAATAGATGCCACGACAACTTAGAATGGTAAGACCTGAGCTGAAAGACCTACCAGACATAGAACTTCCTAAGAATTACAATTTGCGGACATACTGCAAAGGTGATGCGTTACATTGGGCAAACATTATTACTGATTCATTTGGCGGTAAAGCACGCACAGCACAAGACACACGACGGGAGATTATTGACAGAGATGTGTTTGATCCAAATGGACTATTCTTTGTGACATATAACGACATACCCGTAGGTACCGCTTGTTCATGGCGGCAATCCGTTCATGAGACACAAGTAGGATATGTTCATATGGTCGGTGTATTAGGTGAACACACAGGAAAAAAACTAGGTAGATGGGTTTCGCTTGCTGTTCTTCATTTTTTTCAAGATAACGGTTTTATCTGTGCCATGCTGGATACTGATGATTTTCGTTTCCCTGCTATTAAAACCTATCTGAACTTAGGTTTCTTACCGGTTTATGTTGACAGTACACAATCTGAAAGATGGGAGAACATCTGCATTAAAATGAACATTCCCTCATTGTCAAAGCAGATAGAACATCTCAAAGAATCCTTTCCACCAGAATTATGGGAGAAGGTCTCTCAGTAAAGGTTTTGTAGATCTTTTTAATAGGATGTGTAGAGTTATTGTAGAAATCCATTTGTCAGTTGTCAGCAATCAGTTTTCAGTTGTCAGCAGAATGTAACCAAATCTTTACGCACGCAGAATTTTTTAAGTTGCTTTTTTCTTACATTTTCTGATACAATATCAGAGTACGAAAGGACTACCTATCAGGGAACATGTAGAGTTGTTATTGGATATTTCAAATTGAATAAAAACTGTAGATTTGATAACCTTATGATCTGAACCGTTTGAATAATATCTGTGTTATTCTCTTGTCACTTTTTGAAGGTTGATATATTATCAATTGAGGAAATTATGGGTTTTTGGAATTATCTAACTGTAACATATAATGTATGGTTTACTGCACCACTTGCTGTCGTGTTTCTGTTTGCAATTTTTCGGCTGATCCTCGGTGGCCTGGACTTTGGGGATGCTGATGTAGATGCAGATGTTGATGCGGATGTGGACTTTGACGTTGATGCAGACGTGGACTTTGATGTAGACGCTGACGTTGACTTTGATGTAGACGCTGACGTTGATGTGGATGTGGACGCTGACGTTGATGTGGACGCTGACATTAATGCAGATACGGCTGTAGGTACAGATGCCGGATCAGGCGGAAGTGGTAATTTTATTGGTGACGTATTGGGGTTTCTGAACATAGGAAGGGTACCCTTTATGATAGTGGTGATGACACTCTTTACTACGTGGAGTTTCACAGGTTTAATTGTCAATGAAATCCTCAATGTCAACTCTGCATCAAGCCTATTCTTCGGGATATCTTGTTCAGCTGCCCTTGTTTGCAGTATTTTAGGAACTCGATACTTATCACTTACACTCTCAAAGATATTTCCGGAAAGCGATCCTCCCACGAAGGATCTTCACCTACTCGGTCTACAAGGAAGAGTGATTAGCGGTCAAATCACAACGACTTTCGGCACCGCAAGGGTTCAAGTTCCAGATGGTCATACGTTAACGGTAAAATGTCGCGTCAAACCCGGTGATCCCAACCCAGTAAAGGGTGATATTGTGATTCTAATTGGCTATGATCCTGAGAAACGAATATTTGATGTGAAATCTATAGAAGCGGTGATGTCGTAAATCCGCAAATGTTGATATGAACCGAATACTTTAAATAAAGGAGATATGAGAAATGGAAGGACAACTTTTTGTGCTCATTGTTGGCGGTCTTATTGCATTGTTTGTTATTTTCGTACTAATCTACAAATCTTTTTACAAAAAAGCCCCGGCTGATGCAGCGTTAGTGATCTCTGGGGGAAGCAAAAAACGGGTTGTTTTTGGTGGAACACTCGTTAATCCAATCACGAATGTGACGCAGCTTATATCTTTAAATACGTTACAACTCCCTGTTGAACGGGAGGGTCAAGCAGCTCTGATTACTAAGGATAGTTTGCGTGTTGACATTCAAGCGGAGTTCTATGTCAAAATTGAGCCCAATGAACAGGATGTGCTTAAGGCAGTAGCGAGTCTCGGTGAAAAAACCTTAACCCCAGACTCAGTGAGTGCATTGCTGGAGGGTAAACTTGTGGGTGTTCTCCGGAGTGTGGCTGCAACGATGGATTTGCAAGAACTTCACGAAAAACGTCAAGAGTTTTCTGACCAGGTACAGGAAGCATGTCTTGAGGATTTGGAGCAGAACGGCTTTAAGCTTGAAACTGTTGCAGTGACAAACCTTGACCAAACACCACTTGAAGCACTTGATGAAAACAACCGATTTGATGTTGTTGCAATCCAGACGATAAAAAAGGAAGTGGAAGAAAAGCAGACAGAAACGGCGAAGATTGAGCATGAAAACAAGGTCAGACGTGAAGAAGATCGTCTCCTCGCGGAACTCGAAATTAAGCAGAAGGAAGAGGAAACAGAAACAAAAGGATTAGAAGTTGAGCAGCGGCTTGAATTTGCACAAGAAGAACAGCGCAAGGAGATCGCGACTAACAAGGCTGAACAGGAACGCGCGGTTGATGCACACAAGTTCGAGCAGCTCCAAGCAGTTGAGGAAGCACGGATTAAACAAGAACTGGCTGTGAAATCTGCTGAAATTGCACAAACTCAAAAAATTGAGATGGAACGCATTGAACAGGAAAAGTTAGTTCAAGAAAGCGAAATCTCCCAGCAGCAGGCTATTGAGATTGCAAAAGTTCAGCAACAGCAGATGGTTGAAGAAGCCGAAATTCAGCGAAACCTTAGTATTGAGAAAGCCAAAATTGAACAAGAGGCTACTGTCAAAGAAACCGATATTGAACGTAGAATTGTGCTGTTAGACAAAGAACGTGAAGAAAAAGAAGCAGAAGCACAAAACGCTATTCTTGTGTCAGTTAAGGAAAAAGAACGTGAGGCTGCTCTGATTGAACTTTTGGAGATTTCTGCTGAAAAAGCACGTGCTGAAGCCGCCGTTGAAACAGCGGAAGCAATCGAAAAAGCAGAACGTGAAAGCAAAATAGAACTGATTCGTGCCGAGCAGGAAGCGGACGAGGATAGAATCGCAAAAGAAAAGACCGCTGACGCTGAAGCGTATACTATAATTGAAACTGCAAAGGCAGAATTTGAAGCAGCGCAAGTCAAGGCTGAGGCTACAAAAATCCTTTCAGAGGCACTTCTCGTTGAAGCAAGAGCTGAGGCAGATGGTGAAGAAGCACTAATTACTGCTAAAAATCAGGCTGAGCCGCAAGTACTTGTCAGCGATGCAGTACTGGCACTTGTAGAAGCATTGCCTGAAGTTACGAAGGAGTTAATGAAACCCGCTGAACGGATAGAAAGTATCCGCGTACTTGATTTAGGGGGTAATGGTGCTGGGAATGGCGGTCCAGGTGGAATGAACAGAATTCTTGGCTCTATCATAAATGCTGGTGCAGCAATGCCACTCCTCAAGGAACTTGCTAACTTTAGCGATATTGATACAACAAAGATTGGACAAACAATTCAGGATTTTGTGAAAGGATTGAAGCGAAACCCCGCTTCCGCATCTGAATCCATTCCTGTTTCTGATGCAGAACCTGTTTCCGAAGAAGAGCCTGCTTCTGAATCCATTCATGTTTCTGATGTAGAGTCTATTGATGATGCAGAACCTGTTGTTGATGCTGAGCTTGTTGATGATGCAGAACCTGTTTCTGAGCACGATCCCGTTTCTGAAGCAGAACCTGTTTCTGAATAATCAATAATGTTTGATACTTCGGAGGGTATGACTCGTTCCCACAAATGAATCTACTGTCTACCCTCCTTAGTAATACCACTAAACGCAATACACTCGTTATTGTAAGTATACTCATACTAAGTTTCATCCTACGTATCATCGGCATAAGTGTCGGATTACCTGATACGCCGGACCCACGTGAAACACTTATCTCCCAGGACATAATTAATCTCATCAATTTCAGCGCATTACCGGAAATCTTTAATTGGCCTGGTACAGCGTGGTTTCATCTGATCGCGCTGATAGGTAAACTGTTGGATTTCATCGGCATCAGTATGACCGAATCGCGCATCATTTTACTCGGACGGTGCATAAATGTTTGCCTTTCCACACTAACCGTCTGGTTAACCTATAGCCTGGGTGCAAAGAGTTTCAATAGACGTGTTGGACTGATTGCTGCTGGGTTCTTAGCCGTAGCAATGCTACATGCGACTAACGAATCAAGGTTTGCGCTTGTGGATATTCCAGCGACGTTGTGTGTTACCCTTTTTTTTTGGCTAACAGCACGTGATACGGAGCTAAGATATAGAACTTGTATCTACTTAGGTATTGTCATGGGAATTGGTCTTGCGGTTAAGTATCCTACACTGTTTGTCTGTCTATCTCTACTGATTTTCATAAGCACCGCGGACGTATACCGTAAATTCGCAACGATAATACTCTTTACAGTAATCACCTTCACCATCGTTTGTCCATATTGGTTAATCGATATTTTCTCAAGTGATTGGAATAAGTTCTTTAGTGATTTTAGTTATGAAACCACGCACTACCATAGAGGACATTTTGGACTGTTCGCTACGGGAGACACAGGATGGGTGAATCGCTATCTTCATTTGCTGCATATACTAAGATGGGGAGTCGGTTTTCCCCTCGCTATGTTAGTTGGTCTTGGATTACTATTCTCAATCGCACGTTTAGTGTTTTCTGTGAAAACAGATGGATTAAAGTGTCTGTTTTCAGATCAGACATCAAGGATGGTACTGATACTGATTTCTTTTGCTATTCCATTTCTGATATTTGTCGGTTCCTTCAAAGTCACCTTTGCGCGTCATTTACTAATACTATATCCAGCCCTAACGATATTAGCAGCAGCTTTTCTATTTACCATCGGTAAACGGTATGGCACAGTAATCGGCAGTCTTGTATGGATATATTCGTTTATATATACAGTCGCATTTGCATCCGTTATGTTAACGCAGCCGACAATCAAGCAGGTTTCTGAATGGGTTTCAGATAATATAGAAGCAGATCGTTCAATAGCGCACGCACCAGAGATACTATTTGACTGGCTATTACCGGAATTAGATAGAGATATGACAGATTTTGATGAAAACACAGCATGGTTAATCATCATTGAAGCGAATAGAGAGGTATTTCAGAAGTATAAACGTCACCCTGAAAAATATCAATCCCAGGATTGGTATCCCCTTGATAATGTTGAAGTAGAGGATAATTTGATGTTCTATGATGCGATTGATGGGAATGATAGCAGTTATCACTTATATAAGACTTTCAACCAGAGTCCGCATTTTCTCGGTTTCAGGATTTCTGATAATGGTGCACCTTTTCCGATGCGTGCGCTACTTCACCCAACAATACATCTATATCGACGCAAAAAGTAAAGAAATGTCAGCGTGAAGATTTCCTTAAAAATGTGGTGGTGAAAAACACTGCTTCTGGATGGGGACAATTGCAGACAAAATCTGAAGTAAGACATCCGCAGGAATGTTGTCTGCATCTATAATCCTTATCAACTCTTGCGGATAATGATCAATCAACGGCTCAGTCTTGTTCTTATACTCATCCCAACGGTAGCGAGCAACGTATTCGTTTGCATCATCACGGCGTTTTTCCTTGACCGCACGCCCGCGGATACGTTTGAACATAACCTCCCTGTCATCACAAACCATAAAGAGAACCTTTAGCACATGCACATAAGGGGATAAGAGCTCGGCTTGAGAAATACTTCGCGGAATCCCATCAAGAATAAGCAGATCAGAGTCAGGTTTGTAATAGTTCATCTCAATCTTGTTCTTGATGTAGTGTTGCCAAGTTTTAATTGTTATATCGTCTGGAACAAAATCACCTTGGGTAGCGTACTGATGAAAGAGTTGACCTAATTCCGATTCCTCATCTAACTCCCGGAACATATCGCCACTCGAAATGTGAAATATGCCAGGAATATGGGATAATAATTTACCTTGTGTCCCTTTACCGGCACCTGGTGGTCCCACGAGTACAATAGATCTAAAACGGTGTTCTTCATTAGGTAATACGGGTTTCTCTTGGCAAAGCGACTTATTATCCAATGTCATACGTGCTCAATCCTTAGTAGTGTTATTCTTGCAGGTCTCTTAATTCAGAAGTATTGAATCCAATTTGGTAGGATATGGTATCGTAGAAATGTTTCGGTAAGTTATACCAGATCAACACGATTCATAACGGTAGGTGTGATTGCCTAATCGCACCTGTCCCGATAATACATGGTAAATCCTGTTAATTTGCGATTATACCCCAATAAGATGTTGAAGTATATAAAAATCCAATCCCTCGTAATCTCTCGCTTCAATGAATTCCTGCTCCGTTTTTTTGTCCAAGGTTCTTACTTTTTCAAGCAAATTCAGAAATGTTTTTCGGCTGCTTAACAGGTGTTTCGTAGATATTTCACGCGGTTGTGTACGCATAACTTTAACATCTAACCCTACGAATTCTCCATTCATACCGTATCCGTTTTCTTCTAATACGCGTACCTGATTAAAGGCGCGACGGATGTTTACCGACCCAAACGCTTTGTCTTGATCGAATTTTAGTCCGTTCTGATCATTCAGATGTACACTCCAGAGCTTTTTGTGGTACAATGCATACCCCATTTCGTCCGACGGTTCCAATCCTGCCAAAATCGCATGTGCACTTTCGATTAAACCCCCTACGCGTTTCGGATCATCACTTGTGTATGCTAATCCGATTGCATGTCCAATCGTTGGGATATAAGCAATATCCATCGGTTCGTTGGGTTTAGGTTCAATGAGAATACGAATCTCAGGATCATATTCAAGTAAAACGTTGATTGCATCTAAAATATGACCGACAGCATCTGATGAACTCTTTGACTCTCGAATATATGTTCCTTCACGCGCAAGCCATAATACAAGATTCTTGCAGTCTATCACGTTAGCGATGTCAACACAACGTTTTGAACGCTCAATTGCATATTGTCGCTCTTTCTCAGAGTTTGATGTAAACGCACCGTCAATTGTCTGATGTGATTCCCATAACCGGGGTGCTATTACTTCAGCAATTAAGCCGTGGTTGTCAATCTGTTCTTTAACGGCTTTGGCACGTTCCATGATCTGCGAATGCGTTAATTCGTCAATATTAGGAACAACGTCATCATCATGAAACTGTATACCTTCAAAACCGAGGTCTCTGTAAAGTTCTACTTTTTCATCAAAATGATAGGACTTTCGAACAGGTGGTCCAAATGGGTCTGCTCCTTCATGTATATTCCAAGGACCAAAGGAAAAACGATATTCTGTTAAAGAATCAGACATCAAACTACTCCTGTACAGGTTGATTTATTGACAGATACCTAAACAAACGAACACTATACCATGAATTTAACGCTGAAAACAAGTTTAGGTTACCTGCTCTTCATGAATCTACTTGACTTTAATGATAAGTATAAAGTATTATTTTAATAGTGTCAAGTCAAATTCCAATTCAACCCTAAGATTGTTAAGGTAATGTGATGTTGTCTGCAATTAGAAACTATTTTTCAAGTCCGCTCCTGTCCTTTTACGCAGATAAAATTCATATTGCATCTATAAAACGCTTACATCTGAAAAGGTTTCAAAGCCAGTACTTAATCGGCATTCTATTGTTTAATATTCTTCTGTTTTTGCAATATTCAGCTGCGGTTGAGGACGACGCATCAATACCACACAAGAATGACACATCAGAAATCCAAACCCATACAAACACACCATCTTTTACATCAAGTACTTTCAGTTATGCTGACGTATATACATTGGTGCTAAACTTGAATATAGCAGGCAATATTAAGATTGTCGCAATTGATAGTGAAGAAGAAAAGAAAGATACAATTAGTGTTGCACTTGAGAAACTTATCATAGATCAAGATCCATCTGTGACTGATTCCTATCTTCAGAATATTACCATATCGGGGGTCAAAGAAGATGGGATACTTAAAATAAACGCACAACTACCAGCGAATTCTTCAACGTCATCACTCGAAAACGTCTCTGAATCTAAAATAGAGACGCACCTCCAATTAAACTATGCTATAAAAACACCTCCCGATATTTCTATTCAATTAAATGTAAATAAAGGCAACGTGTTTGTTCATCATGTTCGGGGAAAAATAGAGATAAATGCTGAGACAGGAGACATACATTTAGATGAGACATCTGGCAACTACCAGATAGAAACACAGAAAGGTCGTATTCATGGAAAAATCCTATTTACGCCTGGAGAAAACAGAATAAAGACGAATGACGGTTCAATAAATCTTACTATACTGGATGAACTTGCAGCACAGGTTGACCTAACAGCAAAAGATGGTGCGATACAGCTTCATTTACCAGAAAACTATTCTGCGGATATAGAATTAGACAGTGAAAAACAACACTATATCGTAAATGTCCCATCTGAAATTGCCGACAACAAAGGAACTATCAACGAAGGTGGACCGTTGTTGAAACTAACGGCTACAGATACAATCTCAATACTCCGGAATCCATGGTCTAAGAATAGGAATGCAGATACTGAAAAGACGTTGCCGCAGGAAGTGACAAAGAACCGCTCTGAAATTATCATACCATCCACAGCATACCCACCAACAATAGATGGTAATCTTACAGAAAAGGCGTGGTTTAATGCTGAAAAACTCTCAACTTTCAGGAACCCACAAGGGAGTGATGTTGCTGAAAACTTAACCGATGTCCATCTGATGTGGGATACTGATCATCTATATATTGGCGGAAGGATTTACCTTAAAACCTATAAGATTCCAAGGGTGTCGCAAACACAACAGGATTCACCTATCTGGGTAGATGATTGTATTGAAATCCTAATTGATATGAATCCAGAAACAGAAGCCTATGCACACTTGGTTCTGAACCCAATCGGTGGCTTATTCGACCAGAGAGTTAGAGAAGAAGGATACCCAAACTTCAGATTCGCTCCAGACGATGTTAAACGCCTGCAGATAGATGACTCTACAGACAAGTTTAAGAGTGACAGTACCTGGGATTCTAATGCCAGAATCGCTACGAAAATTTACGCGACATATTGGAGTTTTGAAATTGCATATCCGTTGAATGATGGTGAGAGTAACACAAAGAACCAATGTCTCTTAAATGTGCATCGCAAGGCGATCGGTTCCTCTGGCAAGTCAAAGGATTTCGATAAGACATTAATCCGAGAATTCAGTTACTGGATTCCTATGTATGATGATGAATTTCCTTGGTGGCCACACTGGAAAGAAGGGATGGGATTATTGAAGTTAGTCAAGGGACAGCCAACGGTTTCTGGGAGCTTGGATGTAACGGCACACTATGAAGTTAAAGATATTAAAATAATTGATAATTTAAAAATCCCAACCAGTGAAATGAAGAAGTTTTCACCCTTTTCGCCAGGGGATAGTATAACAAACGAGCAAATCTCTTGGATGCTTACCGAATTGGAATATTATGACGAATTTAAGGATGCTCAGATTGAGATATTAGTATCAGATTCTGAAAGTCCAGGGTCTTCACCTAAAACAGAAACATCAACTAGTTCTGTGTCAGACATCACACATACAGAATCAAATCAAGAGATTACTGATGAAAAACTTGTTACCGATCTCTCTGGCACCGTCCCTTTGAAGGTAACTTTACAAATAAAGGTTACTGAGAATCCATTAGACTATGCTGAACGAATACTCATCAGAGAGAACAAAAGCTTTCCATCACTATTTATTAGAGAATGGTTTGACTTGACAGTTGGATATATCGCTGAAGCAGAGATAAAACTGAAACAGCAAATGATCGCGGACTTTTATGTCAATCGGGGATACCTGTTTGCAGAAGTTAACTATGAATTTGAGGATGATATATTACAGATAAATGTTAACGAAGGGTACTTAGACGAGATACGTTTTACTGGTAATCGTCGCATTCCTGAAACTGAACTTAACCTGGCAATTGGAATAGACAAAGAGAGTGTATTTTATGAAACACTTGCAGAAACAAGCATAAATAAGATGGCGGATAAACTCAGTAAAAACAATGAGCATTTCAAGTCAATACTCGACTGGAACGTACAACGTGAAGGTGGAAAAAACATCTTGCTCATTGAAATTGAAGAGCAACCGAGTTTCAAACCAGGTTGGTATCCGATTGTTGGTTTCAACAGAATTCACGGATTTGTCCTTGGGGCTGGAGGTAATCTATCAACTGACTTCACTGGAGATGAACAGGTATTTGCAACGTTGAGTGGTGGCTTTGCAAGTAGAATACTCAACTATTCTTTTGGTATCGAGAAGAGTTTCTTCAATAGGAACCCGTTAGCCATAGGGCTCGGTTTCTTTAAGTTGTCTGATATTAGTAATAACGCTTTTCGTGATTTTCCTGTAGAACCAAATCTTACTGCTGCAGCTTATGGTATCGATTCAGCAGATTATTATCAGCGCGACGGTCAACAGTATTGGATGGCGCAGTCAATCGGAAATTTCTCCATGCTCAGAGCCGAAATAACAATGGAGAATCATAGCAATCTGTCCAAATCGACCGATTGGAGTTATTATGAACGCAATCGGATAAAACGTGGAAATGCCAGAATTGATAAAGGAAGAATGAACACCATAACAATCGGTTACACAATTGATACGCGGGATGAAAAATCAAAAGTGAGACGTCCACAGTTTTTGGGAAGTAATCTGATCCCTTGGCCGAATGATAGAACAAAACGTGGATGGCGAGGGAATATCGGCATAGATATTGCTGGAAAATTCATTGGGGGTGACTTTAAGTACAACTTATATAGATTTGACTTAGTGAGATACACACCTATTTACAGACAACATCATTTCAATATCCGAGTTTCAGGACACGTTGCTGATGCACCTTTACCGAGTCAACGTTTATTATATCTTGGAGGTGCTGCAACGTTACGAGGTTATGATTATAACTCTTTTGCTGGCGATAAACGTATACTTGTCAATGTTGAATACCGGTTCCAGGTCGAAACAGAGATTAGCACTAATCCAGACGTAATACTTGGAACTGCGCTCTACACATTTATGGATACTGGACAAGTATGGTGGCATGATGAAAATCCTATATCTGAATTTGCATTCAACGAGTTGAAGACTTCAGCAGGTGTTGGTATCTCATTTTTTCTTAGTCCACCTGATGGTCTTCAACCCTTAACGACTGCATTCGAATTTGCTGTACCAATAAACATTGATGAATCCCTTAGAACAACGAAATTGATCTGGCGATTGGAACGCATGTTTTGATTTTTTAATTTACTTCTTTTATATGAAAAAAATGAAATATACACCTCTATACGAAATACATCGTGAACTTGGCGCGACGTTTGCTGAAAAGCATAATGGATGGCAGCTGCCTGTTCAATACACTGATACTGTTGAAGAACACAATGCTGTCAGAAGTGATGTTGGCATCGCAGATCTATCGTATCTCGGTATACTAAAACTGACAGGTGATGATAGAGCAAAATATTTACACCGACTCATATCAAATGATGTTGAAGGTCTTTCCGGTGGTGAAGGCAATTATGCCACACTATTGACAAACCGTGGTAAGATCATCGCAGATTTAAGAGTATATAATCTAAAGGATGAAATTCTTGTCTCTACAGCACCTGAAAACTGTGAAGCCGCATACGCTGAATTGGACAAATATATTATCGCAGATGATGTAGAACTCTCAATAGAAACTGATATAATTGGTGTCATTGCAGTCTATGGACCAAAGTCTGCTGAACTTGTTTCACCTTTTTTCGATGTTGAGGACTTAACTTCATTGCCAGAACACTATTCAATAGTGGGTGAAGTCAATAGTGAAAAGATTGTTTGCGTGAAATCACACATTGTAGGAGAATGTGGTTTTCATCTGTATGTTAACACAAATGCTTTAGCAGGTCTTTGGAAGGAATTGATAGCAAGCAGACCTCATGTTCTTCCAATTGGATGGGATGCACTGGAATCTCTCCGAATCGAAGCAGGAACGCCAAGATATGGCACAGAATTAACAGATTCTGTTATTCCACTGGAAGCAGAATTAGAAGAAGCAATTGACTTTGAGAAAGGATGTTATATTGGACAAGAAATTGTGGCGAGAATGAAGTATCGGGGACACCCGAACCGACTATTACGAGGAATCGTAGCTGAATCAGAACAGCCACTTCAACAGAATTCACGCATTTTGAATGGTGAGAAAGATGTCGGGTGGGTTACCAGTTCAACGTTCTCACCAACAATAGGAAAACCGATAGCACTATGTTATGTCCGAATGGCAGTCATTGATGAAGGTTCTCAGGTTCAGATTGATTCATCAGATGGACTCCTAAATGGAACAGTTGTAGAACTACCCTTTATTTAACTGAGCGGAGGAAAAATAAATAACCATGAAGTACAAAATGTTATGTCTTCAGATAGTTCCTTTACTGATTATAATCTCACTCATAAGTGGGTGTGGTTTGAGTAAGCTTTCCAAAATTCAACAGGAGAGCGATTTAGTTGTCGTTGAAACGACACTTGAAAAAAACCTAAAGACACTTGGACGTCTTTCAAAGTTAGGCAATAAGTCCCTAATTGTCAAGACTGCACGTGCTTATTCATCCTATAGCGGATTCCTTGAAGATAGAATGGAGGAAGCAAGCATTGACGGTGATGTGGAGACAGAAGCGGAAATGCAGATGAAAGCAATTGAACACTACAAAATATCTGAAAAGTATGCTCTAAAGGCGTTGTCAAAATCTGATAAGAACTTTAAAAACGTTCGTACAGTTGCTACCGAGGTTTTTGAACGTTCTCTTAAGAGATTGAAAAAGAAGGATGCTGAACCCCTATTCTGGGCTGCCTACGCTATTGCACGAGGTATCAGTCTTCAGAAAGATGACCCTATGCAAGTAATTGACCTGGCAAGGGTAGAAATGATGATGAAACGCGTACTGGAATTAGACGAATATATCTACTACGGTAGCGCACATCTGTTCTACGCGGTCTATTTTGGTGATAGGTCTCCAGCAATCGGTGGTGATCCTGAGAAAGCAAAGGAACATATCGATCGAGTTGATGAAATCAATGAAGGTAAGTTTTTAATGAGCAAGTTATACTTAGCAAGATACTATGCTTATCCGAAACAAGATTTTGATTTATTCAAAAATTCATTGCAGGCGATCTTAGATGCACCGCAAGACATCTTTCCGGGTGAGCAAGCAGCAACCTCACTTGCCAAATCGCGAGCAAAACGCCTACTCGGACAAACTGACATGTTGTTTGATTTAGAATTTGAAGAAGAGGAGAATGATTAATGAGAAATAGAACCGAATGTTGTAAATTACACTATACCGCATTGGTATGTGTCGTATTCGTTGTCGTTGGAATGTTTTCTTTACCCGTTTCTGTACAGGCTGTTGACCCAATTAAGTTTGCTACACTGGCACCGAAAGGTTCTACATGGATGAACAGTTTTGAAGCTATGGCAAAAGATATTCGCGCTAAGACTGATGGTGATATAAGGTTTAGATTCTATGCAAACGGGATACAGGGAGATGAAATAGATGTCATCCGTAAAATGCGTGCTGGACTGCTACATGCAGGTGCGATGACAGCAACAGGTCTTGGAGAAATAAACGAGGAAGTCCTGATTTTTCAACTCCCCCGTATGTTCAAGACATATCAAGAACTCGACTATGTCCGTAACTATCTGAGGGAAGACTTAGATAAAGTGTTTTTGGACAAAGGTTATGTATTGCTTGGAATGGGTGATATAGGTTATTACTATATTTTCAGCAACCACCCGATTAGAAACATAGCAGACCTCCAATCAACGAATGTAAAGATGTGGGTACGCACAAGTGATAAGATAGGAATCGAATTCTATCAAAGAGCGAAAATTGCTACTGTTCCAAGGGAAGTAACACAAGTACTGCCTTCCCTCTATTCTGGACAGCTCAATGCGTTAACTGCATCACCCTATGTAACTGTTGCACTTCAATGGCACGATAGATTTAGGTATATGACGACGCTTCCTATCAATGTTGGTGTT
Organism: Candidatus Poribacteria bacterium; assembly: GCA_009839975.1. Taxonomy (GTDB): domain Bacteria; phylum Poribacteria; class WGA-4E; order WGA-4E; family WGA-3G; genus MSPOR6. The sequence continues at coordinate 23,356 of VXOP01000281.1, read as the reverse complement.
GGTGCTACGTTAATCACAAAGGAAAAATTCGATGAATTGACTCCTGAGCAGCAGAAGGTCTTACGGGATATGGGTGAGGAATATCAGAACAAGATGATTATAGAAATTCGTCGGGACAATGAGAAGGCTGTTGAAGCATTGGTAAAGAAGGCTGGCATTCAACAGGTAGAGTTTGAAGATGATGCATTAGAGGCGTGGGATGCCATTGCCGTAGATACACAAAACGCTCTGGTCGGAGAGATATACTCACAGGAATTCCTTGACAAAATAAATGCACTCTTGCGTGAGTATCGTGAGAAACAGTAGATATTTGATAATTTAAGCGGGTCCATCCGGACTCGCTTTTTTTACCATCGTTCTGTTTGCAATGCTTCAACAACTGGGATATAAATTCAAATGAAAATTTTATATGTCCTCAATCCTGATACCGGTCCTATAATCGCCCAGGTACTACCAATCACATAATCACCTAATATCAGTCCTAAGAACAAGGGGGCGACTCGACGATGTAAACGTAAACCCCCATGACGTAAGATCAAGTATTTCAACAACCATGCAACGAAGAAGGCGAACCAGAAGTAATCCATCGCAAAACTGATAGCAAGCGCATAACCTGCAGGATGAAAGGGCCACCACAGAAAATGCATCCGCATATACATCATGACAAAAGTCAATAACGCACCGATACCCATAAATCCTATGCCGATAAGGTTCGGTTCTGAAGGATTGTGCAACCATCTCTGCAATCGCCCAAACGATTCTCTACCGACCCATCCCTTAAAACCACCCGCTTTCGCTACCGCACCGTTTCGAAATGTGATGTCAAGATTTGCCCAGAATGTGGCTACTATGCCTACGATAATGGCTATCAACATCGCTAACCAAAGACGTCTGTTACCCATACCTGTCGATTCTGCCAATTTGAAGGCTTCAATCTGATTAGGCATCGGATGATTTCTATAGCCACGATTAAACCAATAGAAAAGCGATAGAATGGTGAGACTACTGGTGTCAAAATGACGTGTTCCTCCAACCATTGCCATGATGTCATGTGGATTGACATAGTATATTTCATGGGGTGTACCAAGTTCCGCGCGCACCCGTGTAATGGCGAAAGAGAGTAGAAAATAGATACCGAAAAAAATACTTGCAATCCATAACGTCATTCCCGCTATGTTCGCAAAAATACCCAATGCAATGAGAGAACCGATAATACCTAATAATGCCGCTCGATATGACATGGGTTCATCCTTATCATCAAGTTGCGATTTGAAACCTATTGCTTTTTTAAAGACTTCTTTCAGATGACGACGCGTAACCCATATCGCCAATAGAAATAACGCAACCCATGCACCATAAGCCTGTTCATTTAAGGCTGGAAAGTAACGTGTGCCAAGTGCTGCTGCTATGACAAACTCAGCTAATCGGACAACAAAGAAAAACCAACAGGAGAATGACAGATCCAATGGTAAGAAAAATGCTAAACCGACGGCAAACGGATAGACAGAGATACGGGTTCCTCGAATGGCACTCCAAGGTCGTTCAGTGAAGATATTTTGAAAAACAGCAGTCCTTTTGATATACGGTACCTCTGGAAACTGCGGAAACAGATAGTGAATACCGTTTATCAATCCAATGGTAACAGCGATGCTAAATCCAATCCACATCATCCGATTTTTCATCAGACGCGTTCCACTCTCCTCTGAGAGTCGGAGCGGAAGCTGAATGATAGGATATGCTAACTTCTCCTGTTCCGTCCACCGTTTACGAACTAACGTATTGATGCATAACATCATAAACATCATAATCAGGAAGAATAGCCCCCAAAAGAACAACGGTTTTAGCCAGACACCAAAGTTATGCTCTGTATAGAAACTGGACTCCCCTTCATAGAATCCTTGCAAACTTTGTGGATCAGAGATGGTTAACCAAGATGGAAGATAGCGGAAAAAGAGTGTTTGCCATTCATTCTCTTCAGTTGCAAAACGGAAAGGATGCGCAATACTGCCGAACATATTCTGCATCGTATCATGACCGGCAAAGGTACAGGAAACCGCTACCATGATGTATACCGTGAGTAACTCACCTTGTCGCAACATGTGCTTAGGTGATAAACCTTTGATAACGAAGTTCGCTACGACACACATAAACATTATGAAAACGGGTTGGATGAAGAGCGGTAAACAGGAGCCGTCAAGTGAATAATACTTCACCTCAACGATTGTCATCCAATAGACATTGACAGGAATGAGCAACACGCCAATTATTAAGGAACGGATCGTAATACCTGTTGATTTAATTCTGCTTCGATCCGTCTTCATAGTGATGGTGGATGGTCTGTTTACCGTTAACGGTAGGTTTGGACGATTTCTGTGATGACAGAACGTCTATTTTTCCAATTAAGACGTGCAGGTGGGATGAGATAAATGCCATCAATTGGAATTGTATCTTGATTTCGTATCTCTTTCACCAGGTCTAAGGTCAGTTGCATACCGAGTTCACTTCCAGCCGTATCCCCCAAGTCTTGAAATTTGTCAACGATGAACTGGGGAATATACAGTCCCAAATTGTCCCGTAGGTAGGAGGCACTTCGAAAACTTGTCAGCGGAAGAATACCGTAAAGGACTTTGATGTTTAAGTGTTGTATTGCCTTCTGTGAACGTTCTATATCTTCAAAGGTCCAGACAGGTTGTGTATATGCAAATTTTGCACCTGCTGCAACCTTATTGCTTAAGTGCTTTATGTGAGGATCAAGTTTCTCAGCGATGGTGAAGCCGCCACCATAGTAGAACCCACATGGGTCTCCGATGGATGATCCATCAGCGAGTATACCTTGATTTAGTCGGTCTATCAGTTTCATCAATTGCACTGCTCCGCGCACATCCGGCACGAGACTGGCAGCTTCGTAAGGTCCGGCTTTGGGATGGTCACCTGACAGTGCGACAATCCCGCGTATCCCTAATGCCTCTGCCTCTAACAGGTGCGATTGCATGCTGATAAGATTACGTGAACGTGTCGTCCAATGGATAAGCGTTGGAATGTGTGTTGCTTGCTGTAGACGGAATGCGGTACCAACTGCACCTATGTTAACTGCCGCCCCTGAATTATCAGTTACATCAAAGAGGTCCACACCGATAGATGCAAGCACACGTGCCTCTTTTAACAATGCACGCAATTGTGGGAATGTATTGGCACGTGTTTCAACACTTACAATCCTTTCGCGCGTTTCAAATACCTGTTTTATAGGGTTCTCTCTTTGTGTTTTGCTGGTAGGTGAGCTTTTCGGCAGTACAAATATACGAGGGAGACGTCTGATCGGTTTACTTCTGCCGACGGCTTGACGGATTTTGGCTGTAAATTCCGGAGTGGTGCCGCAGCATCCCCCAATCATATTGGCACCAAGCTTTATCAACTTTTGAACATAATCTGTAAAGACATCGGCGTTTACTGTGTATGAAACAGCAATTTCTCCCTGTTCAACTCTTGGATTTCCAGCATTCGGTTGCACGACAAGTGGGACGTTTATCACGGGTGCAAGCAATTCCATGGCTTGAACAAGGTCGTGAGGACCTCTGCAGTTAACACCGACAGCAGTTGCTCCCAGTTGTTCCAATTCTTGAGCGAACACGCGAACATCTATACCGGCCCCAACTGTACCGCCTGAAATACCGCTAATCTCAACAACAACAGGAATGTGATATGTCAATGCTTGTTCAGTCGCAATCTGTGCTTGTTTTGTTGAGACGAAAGTCTCTAATATAAGCAGATCAACACCCGCATCAACAAGGGGATCCATCTGTTCCTGAAATAGTTTACGGATTGTCTTCGTTGATGGTTCAACGTCTATGTTGCTTGTATCTTGAGAACCGAATGGGATCTGACCAACTGAACCTGCGATATAACCTATGTCAGAAACTACGGAGTGTGCTAATAAAACACCAGCACGGTTTATCTCATCAACTTTATCAGCAAGACCGTGGACTGAGAGTGCTTTTCGATTTGCTTGATACGTATTCGTCTGGATGACATCTGCACCAGCATTCACATAAGCCTGATGTATGTCTTTGACTGTATCTGCATGTTCGTTTGAAATATTACATGCATCTACGCAGTGAAGATGTGTCTTTATACGTTGACGAAGTTCTGTACCAATCGCCCCATCACACACAAGGATTCTTTCAGCCAATGCATCAATAAAATTAGTTTTCGTTGGTGATTCTGTATTCATTCAGTCTGATACCGTACGTATCGCTTCTATAGGATCACCCCGTGCTTATATTTGTAAACACGGGGATAATCTGTTGAGTTAAGAATAGAAAATGTGATGTCTAAATGAGACATTTATTGGATTATTTCTCCAGCCTTCTCAACAGGAATGTAATAATAACCGAAGATAATACACATCTCGTCTTCAGAAGTTAAACCGAATTGAAGCGGTTTATTCGTATCATAATTATTATGTGTACACTGAAAAGTCAATCCATCATCTGGACTCAATATAATAGGTGATGGAAAAAGTGTGATAGGTGCATCGTCATAAGCGATACTACGGTGTAACAATTCTCCTGTTGATCTCTGAAATATTTCAAATAATTCACCGTGTCTATGCATGTGGGAGGTGAGCAGGAAGACATGCAATTCCGTATCCGGATCGTGTCCGCGGTGCTGAAGTTCATACTCAACATGCCAGGTCATTTTAGCAACACGGGTTAAACCGGGGGGAACGTTTATTGATCTATTTGAAACGAATATCTCTAAGGCTTCATACTTTACTTTTTCTTTTGGAATCGTGTAGATATTGACATAGGTTTCACCAATCAACACCTCATTCCCGAGCAGATTGATGTAATGTGAGTTTAGGTCGTAGACTGTATCCCCTGGGAGTCGTAATCCAACACCATCTGGAAATTCAAAGAGTGTATCATCCGTTTGGGTTCCAACGACGAACAGTCGATCACTGCCAAAATTGCCGAGAGCTTGTGGGTCATTTGGATCGAGTACTCTGAATTGGTCTTCTGGGTTCACACCGATATTTGTGTCAATACCTATATTCTGAATACCTTTTGCTATACCCTCTTCAGTCAGACGATATATGATGAAGTGATGACTTCCTGATGGATAGAAAATCTCAACTCTGTTAATATAGATATCATCCTCAATTAGTTCACCATTTTCATCTCTGATCTGTGTTGTATAGAATACCTCACGTTCGGTGCCAGGTTCTACTTTGAATTGTGGTAGTACAAGTTGGTAACCTTCTCCGGTAGGTGGTGGGGGTGGTGGATTAAATACCTCTTCTGGGTCGCGGAGAACACCCAGATCCCCAATCCCAGCTACTTTTCCAGTTTGCGGTGCTCCCGCTTCGATCCAGGTGCGGATAGCATTAATTTTCGCTTGATGCAGCGGTCCCGCTCCGAATGGCATCCGACCACCGAAACTTCGATCCTCAGGTCCCATCAATTTCGTCAAAAGAAAACTATTGTCAGGGTTACCGGGATCGATAAGTTTCATACCAGCCGCAGCGGCGGCAGCATTTCGTGGAACACGATCAACCAAATCAGCATAGGATTGTCCATAAATCAGATTCAGGTCCGCTGAATTCTGAGGGGGTGCATGGCAAGCACTATTTGCACAACTTTTATCAAATATATTATCTTGTATATCATGATAAGTTGAGTTATCTCCCTGTTCTGTTTCACCAAATCTGTTTACGACTCTCCTTAGATCCAATACGTCAACGGTACCATCACGGTTGACATCCGGATTTTGATCAGATGTACGATCACCTGGTTGTCCTAATACAGTGGCAACTAACACGAGATCTCTTATGTCAACTGTTCCATCATTGTTGACATCTTCTAATAGTGTAGAATCTGCCTCGTGACCAAAGACTGTAAAAGACAGACACACGACTAAGGTGAGTAGAAGTGATGAAAAAACTATGTTTTTGAACATTTTGATATGTTTTAACCTCCATTTTTTAATACGATCATTCTTCGGTAGTTTCTTTGAATAACTTAGATTGTGTTGTAAACCTATATTTTAGCAATGTCCATGCAGCAAAAATACCATCAGACCAAAAACGCAACTTTTTACCTTCCTTTTTCGTGCGAGGAAAATAGGAAACTGGTACTTCGTGTATATCAAAACCTGCTCTTAGTAACTTAGCGGTTACTTCAGGACAGAACTCAAAACCTTCACAGGTCAAGTTAAGTTTACGGATTACATCAGAAGAAAATGCTTTGTACCCTGTAGATTCATCAGTGATTTTAGAGCCGTATAGGATGTTGGTATAGATTGCCAGGATGCGATTCGCGATATAATTCTGAAGACTTGCGTTCTGCCTTCCATTCAGAAACCTTGATCCGTATACGACTTTTGCCGTCTCAGTCTTTAAGGGACGAACCAATTCAACGATGTCACTTGGACTGAGTTCCATATCTGCATCTTGAATGACGACTATTTTTCCTTTCACGTAAGGTATTCCACTTCGAATGGCAAAACCTTTCCCACTATTCTTTTCACAATTGACTAATGTTATTTCAAATTCGTCAGCATACTTTTGCAGTATTGTGTAAGTCTTGTCAGTAGAGCCGTCATTGACAACGATAATCTGTTTCTCAAAAGGTAGAGATTGCACTGATTCAAGTACCTGTCTAATCGTTTGTTCCTCGTTGTACGCTGGTATAATAACAGATACTAACATTATTCATCACGCTCTATATATATTGTATTGGCAAGTCGTGAAAATCAGAGTAGCGATCTTACCATACCTCCATCTACTTGTATCGTTGTTCCAGTGATATAACTGGACTTTTCTGATGCGAGAAACACGACTAAGTTTGCAAATTCTTCTGGGTCTCCAATTCTCCCAAGTGGTATATTAGCGGTCATATTTTCAAGTGCTTGATCGTAGGTTATACCCGACTCCTCAGCTCTTACAGTTGCTAATTGTTTGATTCTATCAGTGAAAATAATCCCTGGACAAACATTATTGACCAATATCTTGTCAGGTGCCAGTTCCGTTGCAAGTGTTTTAGCAAACCCGATGACACCGGTGCGTGCCATATTAGAAAGCATCAATCCATCTACAGGTTGTTTGACAGAAACGGATGTAAGGTTTATGATACGTCCACCGCCTCGTTTCTGCATCCATGGCACAACTGCTCTACATAAGTTGATTGTACTCATTAGATTCAGATTCACAGCATCTTGATAGTCTTTTGCTGACAGGTCATCAAATCTTCCTGCTCTCGGTCCACCCGCGTTATTGACTAAAATGTCAATACCACCGAAATGTCCAATTGTTGTGCTTATCAGTCTTTCAACCTGTTCTGGTTGACTAACATCAGTTGGAACAGCCAACACTTCGGTATCAGTTTTCTCCCGAATTTCGTCAGCGGTCTGTTCTAACACTTGGCTGTCTCTTGCGCAGATAGTGACTCTCGCGCCTTCATAAGCTAAACCGAGTGCTATTGCTTTCCCTAATCCTTTACTTGATGCACCGACTACTGCTATTTTGTTTGTAAGACCAAGTTCCATGCATGTATTGTGAGGAAGATTATATCCTCTATCCTTTCAGAATGTGCAATCTATTGTGTCTGATTAAGTATACTATTTGTCAAGGCACCCACACGCTAAAGCGTGGGGCTTGTGCTTCGTAGCAGTTAGCGTTTCCGAGAAAACGTCTTACATCTGCTCCACAACGGGATCGCAAGCAGCCCGTAAAATGTTTATCGCAGCGTTTATGTCTCTATCATGGTCTGAACCACACTCAGGACAACTCCACTGCCTATCTGAAAGCATTAGATCTTTGTTCTGATACCCACAATCTGAACACGGTTTCGTTGTCGGTGTCCACTGTCCAACTTGAGAGAACTCACGATTATGTTTGAAACACTTGAACTTCAATATCTCAACAAACTGACCAAAGGAGAGATCAGAAACCTTGCGCCCCCAGAGACGTTTCATACCATCCAGATTCAGCGTCTCGATCACGATAAGATCAAACCTTCGGCAAAGGTCTGTCGCAAGTTTCCAATGCCAATCTTTGCGTTGGTTACTGATATGCCTATAGAGACGTGCAATTTGTCTAACACACCACAACCAATTGTTAGAACCTTTGATCTTACGAGAAAGGCTTTTGTAGCGTTTTCGGAGTTCTGTCAAGGCGTGTTTCAAGAATTGTGGCGAGTCTATCTTTTCACCAGTGCTAAGGGTCAAGTAGGTATCCATACCGAAGTCTGCCCCGACACTTTCACCCGTCGCGGGCAGAACTTCTTTAGAGGTATTATCAGTGACAACGTAAAGCCAATATGTGCCAGCAGCGTCGCGAAGGATTTGGATATACTTAACGTTTCCTTTCCATTCCCGATGCTGATGAAAAGAGAACCAGCGTTTATTGAACTTAAAAGATTGCGAAGGTGCGTCCCATTCCTTGAAAGAGAGACGCACACGCCCCGCTTCAAGTTTGTATCCGGATTGGAACTTCGCAGAACGATAACGCCCTTTACGTTTGAACTTTGGACGCCCCGTGCCGGGAATATCAAAAAATCTTTCCCACGCAAGGTGCAGACGGATAATCACAGCGTCCAGGGTATCGCGCGGTATCCAGGACCAATACTGATCTGTGCGTTCAAGCAACTTTGTCAGGTGAGGTTGCAGGCGATAACGTCCCGCATATTTCCCATAGATACGGTAATAGCGGTTCTCCAACTTCATGAAGTGATTATGCACATCACACAAGTCGTCAAGCATGTTGCCAAGCCGGACATTCTTAGGATGCTCGCGTATCTGATACTTATACACCCGACGGTGTTGTTTCTTTTTTCGTTTCTTTTTCATAGGTTTTCACGACTTTACCGCTTAACTAAGATGGGTTAGGGACAGATACGCCTTACGACGCGCTGTGGGTTGTGTCCCTACCTTGATAGAGATAGTGTAACATTTTGGCCGTTTTGTGTCAAGAAAAAAATAGGAACGGGCATTCCTCCCCGAGCTAAAGCAGCGGGGTCTCCTGCCCGAAGAATTTGATAACATATCCTTGAGTCTTTGTCAAGCATAATTTCATATAATGTTATTTTTTATTTTTTCATTGGTTTTTTCGTTCATACCATTGATTTGGTAGTGACTGAAGCGTAATACAGATACTAAGAATATGAGTCCTCAGTCTTCTTATCTTGACATACCCCGCTTTAGATGTTATAATGTATAATATTCAGTCTGTTCAGGAGGGTGTTAATGCCCAATCCCAGATTAACGATTATCATTTTTATTTTAATCTATGCACTTGTTTTTTATACTGTTTTCCTGCTGCCGGTTGTTGCAGAGGAAAACCAAAAACCGATAAAACTTGACAAAATAGTCGTAACACCAGGCAGATTTACAATCTATGAAGGAACAACACCTCAAATCTCTATTTCAAAGGAAGAAATAGAACAGTTTCCGTTGATAGACAACGATATCATGCGTTCAGGCCATATTTTCCCAGGTGTGATAGCAAACGATTATAGTGCAAGATTCAGCGTCAGAGGTGGAGAAAAGGACAGTGTCGCTGTCAGATTAGATGGCATAGAACTTTACAATCCATATCATTTACAGGATTTTGGTGGTGCGATTTCATTAGTCGGTCTTAACTTAATTCAGAGTGCAGATCTATTGATGGGCGGTTTCCCTGCTGAATATGGACAAAAGATGTCTGGTATCTTTGACTTAAGAACAAAAACACCAAATACAGAAAAAGTCTCCGCTAATTTCGGATTAGATTTTATCAATGCAACAGCCATGTTAGAAGGTCCTTTAACAGAAAAAGGGGGTTGGTTATTATCGGCACGAAGAGGATACATAGATTTAATCCTGGCACTGATTGACTTAGACGAAGAATATAATCCTCAATACGCTGATGTTTATGGCAAATTCGTATATCAACTTACAGATGCCGACTCAATTACACTCAATGGATTATATGGATGGGACAAAAACCGTATACGCGTTAACGATGTGGAGAATAACTTAGATTCACAATATGATAACGCTACGCTATGGTTAAAGTGGAGACATGTATTTGGTTCTTCACACTGGTCTGATCTGTTCATTTACGGTGGCATTTCACAGCAGGAGAGAAGCTCTGGAGAAGAAGACTATGACAATCGTGATTTCCAATACTTTGGATCAAAGTTAGAATTTACCGCTAATGTCTTTTCACAGCACACAATACGAACGGGTGTTGAGTGGCGATGGTCAAAAGCAGAATACAATTACTTTGCCCGAGAACGGATTGCTGGTGTAAACAACTATAGTGAAATTGATGCGGTGATTAATGAGAGTGGTAATGAAATAAAGATATTTCTTCAGGATGAATGGCAAATTCATAGCAAACTTGCCTTAAATGTCGGTGGGCGTTATATTGTTCAAGATTATCGTGATTCAGATGTCCTTAGCTATGAGATTGGTCCCCGAGTAATGCTTGCATTTCGTCCAAAAGAGAATCTTGTTTTTCGCGGCGCATGGGGAATTTATCACCAACCAGTTGATTTGATGACAGTACCAGTTGAAGACGACAAACAGTCAGTCGGTAGAGCAGAACAGTCAACACATTACATCATCGGCTGTGATTATACTCAAGGTAACAACTTTTTGATACGTTTTGAAGGATATTACAAAGAATATGATAATCTGGTTGGTCGACTTAGAGAGTTTGGACGACAAACACAGATTTTTACTGCACCAGAATCAGCAGAGGCGATAGGATTTGATGTTTTTGCTACGCATGCTGTCTCATCAAGATTGACTTGGGGGCTCGGCTATGCTTACGGAATTGCAGAAGAAACATCAGGTATCGGGACAATATTCCGGGAATCTGATCGCCGGCATTCTCTCTTTCTGAGTAGTAGCCATCAGATCGCATCAACATGGCATCTATATGTCAGTTGGCGATTCCACTCTGGGAATCCCAGAACCCCTTTAGAACACAGACTGATTGAAGATGACAAAACTTGTAACAGAATCTTTGGTGAGACACACTCAGGACGCTTACCTCCTTATCACAGTCTTGATTTTAGAATTACAAAGCGAAATCCATACAAGAGTTGGACACTTTCATGGTATTTCCAAATCCTAAACTTATATAACCGTTCAAATTTAGACCAATATGCATTTGCCGAGGTAAAGGATGAGGTCACTGGCAAACTTGTTGATTGTACTGTTGAGGAAGAACCACAACTACCAATTATCCCTACACTGGGTATGACGATTACATTTTAACACCAATAAAATAATTAGACGAATACCGAACAATGTTTAGACGTATCATAGAAGCATTACATAGACTCCTTGGTCATTTCAGAAATACCCCAGAAGATGCTTATATCCCAAAAGTAGCACCAAGTGCAGATGAAGCAATCCTGCCGATAGACCCAGAAGAATACACGATCTATCCGCATGAACTAAAGCATAAGATGGATATGGGTAGGGATTTTATCCTGCTTGATGTCAGAGATGAATGGGAATTTCAGGTGGTTCATCTTGACGGCGCAGTCTCTATACCGCTCGGGGAACTACCGAGACGGTTCGGAGAACTTTCACCTGGAGATGAGATCATCGTCTATTGTCACAAAGGGATGCGGAGTCTTGATGCAGCATACCTGCTACAACAGCTCGGTTTTAATTCTACGCTAAGTCTTGTTGGTGGCATAGACAAATGGGCATGTGAAATTGATCAAGACATACAGCGGTATTGAGTTTCTCATACAACTTTTATAGTGAACTATAGAATTAATGAAACACTTCACAACGGGCGAGGAGACCTCGCCCCTACGCTGGGTGTTCTTCGTAAACGGTGAAACGAATTATTCACTTTATTATGTAGGTAATCCTAATAATCATCTACAATTTGTTCTACCACTTCCTTACCTGCTTTAAACAGATCATGCAAATGTACATATCTGAAAAGCGAACTCCTTCCTGTCAGATATAGATTTTCAAACCTCTTGAAATAATCAACGAGTCGTTTTACATTTTCTTCATATCCTACCTCAAGAACAGGATATGCAAAAGGTAACTTAAACGTTTGAAAATGCACTATATCATCCTCTTTGAGTGATTTTACACGGCACAATCCTTCCCAGACTGTCCTGTTTAGGTCTCTGTCGGACTTTTGCCATATTTCTTCGTCTTTAAAACAAGGAATTTCAAGAACAACAACTGTTTTATTCTCTGGTGCCATATAGGGACTGCGGTTTTTCGGTTCATATAGACGTGTAAAAGGGAATTCTTCACTTGGGAAATAGAGTGATGCGTTCTGTGAAAATGTACCTCCTTTTAAACAGTAAACACACAGAATGAGATGACGGTATTTTATATTGTCTACTATTGAAATAAGTGCCGATGGCGGAGGAGGGTCTAATATCCGCAGAGAAAGGGTCAATGGTAATGTATTTATTACTACGTCAGTCTGAATTTCAATAGCACCGTTCAAGATGATCCGATCTATCCTCCCATTCTTTTGTATTATACGACTAACACCATGTTGCAGCTTGACGTTTTCTTTACCAATAAACTCATACAAGTTCTCAGGAATCATACCAATACCATATTTTGGGTAAAAGAATGTCCCGTCTAAATGCCCTGGGTTCTTTGATGTACCAAATAGTGTTGATCTGAGAAAACTCCACAGGTCTAATCCCTTGAGTCTATTACCTGAAATCGCGGTGGAGAGATCATGTGTTGGTAAACCCCATAGTTTTTTTGAATAATTCAGCAAAAATTGTTCTGCTAATGTCTTACCGTATCTTCGGAGTGCCAGTGTTTCAAAATTATCTATTTTTCGTATGCCACTACTGTGCAGTTTGTCCCATGCGATTTTTAACAAGCTGCTATATCCAAGCTTATCAATCAGATCGGTCAATTCAAGTGGAAAACGGTAGAATTTATCATCAAAGAATATCTCACTTGGCGCGTCAACACTTAGCAGATCATCACCAAGTAGTCGCTTAACCTCTACAGTAGCAGCTGGGTCTTTATCGTGGAAACGGTGTGCCCCTGTATCAAATCGAAAGTTATCTAATTTGATTGTTCGACAGTTCCCACCAACCATAGCACCTGCTTCATATATGATGAAGTTTAGATGCTGCTTCTTGGCGTAATAGCCAGCAGTCAATCCTGCGGGACCACCACCGAGAATGTGAACCTTTGTATTATCCATAGCATTCATTTTTTGATTTAGTGTTTATAATACCTATATTCAGTATTCATATACCGATAATTCAGACCACATCCGATTTACGTAAGGATTGTGATAAAAAGTCTCTGTTTTTCTTCCTGTTCTGTTTGGTAGAGGACTTCCAATAACAATCAATCCTGTTTTAATATCATCAAGCAGAGAAAGATCAGTCTCATCTTTTATGGTGATATAATTCGCTGTTATGTCCTGTGAAGCCAAATAGTACTTGATTAATGGAACTGATACAATCGTCAGATTGTCACTACTTTCAAGTTGTCTGTTGTGCAAGTATCTGTGAACTTGAGCAATTGCTGTTGGTTGCGTATGTTGGATGACAGTATTTAGACTCACACAACTATAGCAGGTGAGAAACATAAAAACAGTACCCCATCTCAACAGTCTATGCTTTATAGGATTTCTTCCACCCTTGTTCAGGATTACCATATTGTTTTGGATGAACTGGTAACAACAAAAAGCGATTCCCAACGCAACTACGGGTAAAATTGGCAATACATGTCTACTCTTATAGATTATGTTCTGTCCGATGAATATCCAGAGACAATAAGTAACTGTTCCAAGAAGAATAGGATTGCGTAACATCCTCTTATATTTTTTATAGAGTGTTGCGTCTTGCATCCTTGAAAGTCCATACCAAACATTAACCAAAATTATAGCAATCAAGAAAACTGTACAAGCTGCAGTTATAGGATGTCTACCGATCCAATATAATCCGAAACCGTCGGCAACTATACTCTCAAGCATCTTTGACACGCGTATCATGATTTCAGGATTGGTAGAAACGGCACCTCCGAAATCTGAAAAATGTCCATGACTCTGTTTCTGCGCAGCAGCGACCAGGTCGGTCCAACCTGTTAGCATGATTAACGGTATTAACCATACCAATACCCCGATAATTCCAGCGATAATCTTCTTAACTCTACCTGAATATTGTATTAGACATATAAACAGTGCTGGTAACAAGAACGGAATATACGAGGCTTTTATACCCATCAATATACCAGCAAGTAGAAATCCTACTGTGTTCAGACACAATAACGTTCCGTGATTGTACTTTTCTGGGATTGTGATATAATAAAGACTTGCCAGTAGACAAGCAACACCCATTGTATCAGGCATATACCGATTGCTCATTAACCACAGAAGAGGGTTCATGAATGCAACGAACATGCAGATTTTTCCTAATAGTGATGTACAGTGAACTTTCGCTATAGATAACATAAAAAAGATAACTAAGCATGTAGACATACCCCCAAGAAGTGAAAATGTTATTGCATAACGACCTGTAACGCCATATACAATCTTCGCAAGAAAACAGAAGACGGGATAAGCAGGAAAATGTGGTTGTAGTTTTCCAATATCATACGCCACCATACTCAAGGCAAAACGAAGACTGTCTATGTCTTCAATATAGTATATAGTAGTGATTAGACGAGAAATAACGCATAGAACAAGAACGATACCCCAGACATATAAACTGGGAAAGTATAACCGACGAGACATCTGTTAGTTCCAAATTATAGTGGAATTTACAATTAATGAACACTCCTTAACGGGCGAGGTCACCTCACCCCTACGCTGGGTGGTTTTCGTCATCGTTGTATGGGTGAGAAGTCTCATTAATTATCAACTTTACAAGCTAAAACAGGAAGAATGGAAGATTAGAATTAGATTTTTCTAATCTTCCTACCTCTTCCCCCTACTCAAACCTATATAGAAACTAAATTTTATACCACATTAATCGGTGCGATAAGGAAATCGCACCTACCGCTATGAATCGCGTCAATCTGGTATTAGAAGAAGATTTACCAGTTGTCCATGTTTGTACTAGAAAACCCGTAAGCAGTTTGGAGAACTACCTTTGCGCGTTGATAATTCGCTACTTGTGAACTATAGGCACTACTACCCGGCTCATCATATTTCGGTGCTGTTCCCATAATACCATGTAACTCTCGCAACTGTCCATCAGTAATCAACTTGAAAGGATTATACTGAAGTGCAACAGTATATCCTTTCATTTCTGCCCAATGTTTGTTTAGATTTGCCCGATTTTCATCTGGTGTGCCTAAATTGGACATATCACTGAGTGTATCGTTGATGTAGTGTACGACGGTAGCGGCAATGACTTTTTCCATACCTTCGGATGCAGCTTGACGATACATACTTATTTCCTCAACAGACCCTTGATTGGTTATTGCTGTTCTTCCAGCCAAAAACGCCTCAAATATATCTTTGGTAAAATCAGTCCCTGATCCACCCTTATCGCGTTTCGCAGCGTTTCTTGACAGACCGAAGTTGTATTCCGATTTGAAGTCAATACTGCCGTCACCATTAGAATCAAAGGTGAAATCGTCCACACTTCCCGCGAGTTGATCATCGGAGTAACGCGCATAATCGCGTGCAGCACCGAAATATCCAAAAGCTTCATCCCATCCATGCTCCATGGAGGTATAGGGGTCTTCTCCATCACGGGCTTCGCTGTTATCCCGTTCAAGCAAACCGTTCAGGTAAACACCTGTTGCCTGGTAATAGGGTACTGCACCGATAAGCACTTTATTAATCATCTGAGATAAATCAACACCATCGTCGGTCGTGTATGCCATTGCGGTACCGAGTTTGTTTGAATCCTGTGAATTCTCAGCAATTTGACCTATCCAATCGCGCACCAATTCATCAGCGGTTATATCATAACCGATGACGGGCGCATCTGAAATTTTACCGACAAGGTTTTTACCAGTAAAGAGTGCTGAGTATTTATTTTCGAGAGCTGGTATGAAACCCGTTGACGTTCTTGTCTCTAAGTTTAGCCCGTCATCATAAGCATAAAGATTTAGCATATCGTCAACGGATATAGGACTTGCGCCATCTTTGCCAACACTATCGGTCACAGACTTCAGGTCCTGCAAGAGTAAGTTTCGCACGACCTGTCCTGAATATGAAACACTACTTGCTCCCTCTTCAAAACGGCTGTCAAAAACATACGCTTGCGGAACCTCAATCTTAGTTTCATCATCAAGCGTACCACTATCGTCATCATCGTCACTACCACAAGCGTAAAGGAATAGACTTGAAATAGCGAGTAACAAGAATAGGTATCTGAGTTTATTTGTTATGGGTAACATTCTATCTCCTTATGGATTGTAAGATAATGAGTCTCATTATCTTATATCATAGTTTTCATGTTAGTTTATAGTGAACTATAAAATAGATGAAACACTCCACAACGGGCGAGGTCACCTCGCCCCTACGCTGGGTAATCTTCGTCATTGTTGTATGGGGTGAAATGTTTCATTAATTATTAACTTTACTATAGATGAAGAAAGCAGTATCATACTCACTTCAACTATTTTTTTACCAACCTTGCTTAATTCCGAGAAGTATCTGTCGTCTCGGTCCAATTAGAATTCCTGAACTTAAGTTCGCTTCGGGTTGTCCTGCATTTGAATGTAATCGTGATCCAATATAGACTTTATCAAATAGGTTCTTAGCAGAAAAAAACAGTCTCCAATTCCGTGCCAGTTTATAGTCCATACTGGCATTGACGATATAATAACTTGGGATCGGTCCGGTATCTCCACGGTTTTTAGTTACTTGTATATTTTCAAAGTCAGTGAAGACTTCGTCAACAAACCGCATATCAGCACGTATACGTAGAACATTACCGAATAACTTCTCTAAACCTACACTAAATGTATGGTGTGGTGCATAGGGTAATTCGTTACCTTTCAGATCAACATCAACATTACCAGCAATTGTTGCGGATTTGACTATACCGTCAATTATTTCTGTCTGAAGGTATGTATAAGCTAAGTTGAGGTCTGGGAACGGTGAAATGAATTCCGATACGCCGAATTTAATTGCCGTTTCCACACCCGTAAGATTGACTCTACCTAAGTTCTTGAATGCTGTTCCGCGACCAGCAGCGACTAAGTCTTCAACCGTTATAAAGAATCCTGCTGTTTCGATATTAAGTCCGGTAAACCAGGTTCTGAATCCGACCTCCATATTCCAACTCTTTTCTGGTTTTAGGTCAAGTCCCCCAACTTCAGCATTCTGACCGAAGTTGGTTATCTTTAGTGCCCCACTTGAAGGAGCTGTATAACCTCTGTGGATGCCGCCAAACAGATTGACTTGTCCTAGCTCATAGTTCACACCGATACCTGGCAATAGTACTGATGAAACTTTATCCGCCAGTACTGAACCGCGCAATCTATCTACTCTATCCTGCCTAAACACTTCAAATCGTGTTCCTAAAGTTAATGTCAAGTCTTGTAGTTCAAGCATTTCTTTAACATAGAGTGCTAAAGCAGCAGTTTCATAGTGATGACTTTGACCAACAATCTTTATAGGATCTGCCGTAGAACCTTGTGTTCCTGTGTAGTAGACCCCGTCTCTGGCATCAGGTGCATCTCCAACCTTCTTGTCATCAATGAAACGTTCCCAATGTAGTCTACCTCCTATCTCAGCTCTACCCGTATTAGCAAATATATCGTGCTCGTATGTATAGTTTTGTTCAATTCCACCAACATAAAAGGTGCGTAGAATGCCAAAGTTGGAGCTATCATTACCAATTCTAACAAGGTCTCCTGTCTGGAAATATGGTACAGGCAGTATTTCCCCCGTTTCAAGTGCAGTTGGCCGAACAAAAACATCATCCTCACGCCACCATCTTCTGTCAAACAGGCTTGTGTATAAAGTCGTATTGCTTTCAATGTTCTGACTAATCTTGTTAGTATAGATTAAATCGAGTGATGTGCGTAAAATCTTAAAGTTATCGTCTTCTTTTGGATTGAAGTTCGGGTCTGTTTGGAAGGAATATTCAGTTAACCCTGTATAAGTGGCGTTTGAGTTTTCATAGTTCACATTTACTTTCAGATAAAGGGTCTTTTCATCACTGAGATTGAAAAAGGTCTTAAAGGTTCCGTTAACCTGATCAAATGCATTGTTTTCTCTGAAGCCTTCACCATGTTTGTATAGAAGTTGTATGTCTGATAGTACGGTCTCAGGATTACCGATACCATTCCATTCAGAAAACGCGCTGTAATATCCGTTGTTGCCGACGGTGAGTTGATTTGCAATACCACTTGTCCCATCGGGTTTCCTCGTTGTGTAGTTGATTATCCCTCCCATAGTCTGTGGACCGTAGCGGAGTGCTGAACTTCCCTTTATAACTTCAACAGCAGCAATCCGATCAGCAGGTGGATTGTAATAAGCATTGGGATATATGTAAACTGCAGGTTGTATTGGAACGCCGTCTTCAAGTATGAGTACTCTTGCACTCCGCCGCGGATTTAAACCGCGTATACCGACACTCAATCTTGAATTACCGAAACCATCGTCTGAAAATCCGTTGATACCGGGGATCATCTCAAGTAATTCCTGCGTACCAACCGGCATAATTAGGTCAACGGTATCGGGCTCTAACTTACTCATCGTTCCTGTTAACTGCTTATGTCTACGAAGGGATCTTCCTATTATTACTATAGTTGCAACTTCATAACTTATTCTTGTTAGTTCGATTTTTATCTGAATGGTTGAGTTGCTTGCAGTTAACGATTTCTCACGGTAGGTTCTATAACCCTTTGCCGACACAACGATCTCGTGGTCTTCACTAAGATTAAGTGAGACTTGAAAGTTTCCATCCTTTTCCGTAGTCGTTTCATTTAGCACTTGACCGTCTAATTCAATTTTTACGTTTGCATCAGAAATTGGAACTCCTGTACCTTTCTCTACAACTATACCACTTATATCGGATGAACTATCACAATAGTTGACAAATCCAATAACAAGTGAAAGCATTATGAAGACCTGCAATGTTGTCAATGCAAGTTTAGATTTAAGGATTGGGATGAGACTGTGGAGTATAGGGTTCATAATTTATATTCCTATTGACCTAAAATAGTTTAGGATTCTTTTTCTGTTTTAGTATTTTTTCATTTATCGTGTCGTTTCCGGTATTTTCAGTATTTCCGCTTGTATTAACGGGAAGATTCGTATTTCCATAACTTCCCCCATCATCTTCAACTTCAACCTGTGGTGAGAGTATCGGATCGCTCTCACAGCTCAGAAAAGTTGTTGAGACAATGACTATCAGTACAAGTAAGAGAATCTTAATAATAAGCTTATGTTGTATCATCGTGTAATTCCTATTTTCATATTAAACCAACTAAAGGGACTCTAAGAATGCAATGAGTGCTTCTCTTTCTACATTCGTCATTTGCATTGTCATTCGTCGGGATTTCTCTGCTTCACCACCGTGCCACAGAATTGCTTCCATTAAATCTCGTGCTCTGCCATCATGTAGAAAATTCGTATGTCCATTAACCGTTTGAACCAGACCGATACCCCATAAAGGTGGTGTTCGCCATTCACTTCCACTTGCACGAAAATCGGGACGATTATCTGCTAAATCAGGTCCCATATCGTGCAATAACATATCGGTGAAAGCATGAATGGTCTGATTACTGACAGAAGGCACGCCGGGTAAAACACCAGTTCTCAATGTCGGTATATGGCAATTTGCACACTGTGCTTGTGCAAAGAGTTGTTCACCGTGCATCACCTGTGGGTCGTTCACATTTCTTCTGGCTGGCACGGCTAACGTTTGAACATAGAACGTCACAACATCTAATATTTCGTCACTCACTTCAGGTGATGTAAGATTCTCTTTCAGTTGTATTTGACCGTGAGAGTTTTCTAAGGGGAACAGTGAAGTGGTCAGACCCATATCATCATGATACGCAGAAGCGACTTGCTGCAGTAGGTTCGGCTGGTTAGCTTTCCATCCGAAACGACCAAGTTTGTATTTCTTATCTACAACATCCCAAACATAATTAGGTTTCCCAGAGATTCCATCTCCGTTTACATCCGCTTCATCTGCGTAAGATAATATAGTTTCTTCAGGTATTGCTTCTAACAATCCGAGTCCAAATACCACGGGTGCTACCCGAGGTGAAACTTCCACATTCTCAGGGATAGGTTTATAGGTATCTGTTATCGTATAATCTGGATAGCGGAGATGGATTCGTGTCCCATCTGCTGTTGTCAAAGTTTGCTCAGAATATTCAATTTTGACTGTTCCTTCAGATGGTGTACCGTAAATTGCGCGGTTATTCAACTGAGTGCCGTAACCCGGGACTGGAATCGGGGATTGTCCAGTATCCGCGTTCTCAGTATTCGGAAGACTCAACCTAAAGAGCATGGAAACAAATTTTTCATCAACAGCTGGTGGTTTCCCTCTCCCATCACGCACATGACAGTTGATGCATGTAATGTTGTTGTAGATAGGACCTAAACCAGGGTTTACCTCAGCAGGCGCAGTGACAAAAACCGCTTCAAATTCTAAGTCTCCATCAAGATGTTTCTCAAGTGCATCAGCGGATAGATTAGGTGCTGGTGTTGAGAATGCATGACTTGATTCGCTGAAGATAGTCGTATCTCCACCAGATAATGCACCCGTAGATTCTACGGGTGTATTGGAATCAATAACATCCGTTGGTTGATCCACATTACACCCGATTAGGACAGATAAAATCAGGGTAGAGATAAAAAAGGTGAGACAAGTCTTCATGTTTAGTTAAACTCGTTTTCGTTAATAAGCGTGAGTATATCTTGCTGCAGTGTTATATGGACAGTACCGACAGCGTCAATAGCCGCTTGAACAGCCGGACGATCATTCGTAATTGCATCGCGGAAAGGATTCGGAATCGCGCCGATGGCATCTATTGCTGCTTGCATCTCAGTTTTAAAACGAGAGTCCAAGGCACTATCAGTACTACTGACAAAGTCATTTAACCCAGGACCATCACTGTTGTAATTTCCTGTGTAAACAGATTGTATTCCTCTGATATTATTCTGGAAATCGGCAATAGAATTAAAACTGAATTGGGATTCAACAAGTGTTGTGTCCTCTTCATTGTATGGGTCAGAGATTTTGCCGTTGGCGACCTCATCAGCAATTGTTATCATACCGTCGACCATTTCTTGTAATGCTCCGCTCTGTGATCGATAAACACTGTTTCCTTCACCTGCTGATGCAATCGTGTTAACAAAGTTCTCACCATCGGGTGCCCACGCGTTTGCAAGTTGAGCAGTACTATCCTTAAGGTTCATTGTTGCTGCAAGAAGATATTCTAATTCTCGGTCAGTAATATCAGATGCTTGACGTTGATCACCTTCGCGGAAAAGTAAATACTCTATTGTGTGAAAACCTTTCTTGTTATCATCTAACTCATTCGTGACATAATCGGTAGTTAATTCATTTGGACCATCTAATACATCTTGAAGATTAGTACGATCGACGGGCCAACTATCTAATGCTGGATCCAATCCTTGTGTATCAACAGGTCCAAACAAAAATGCCTCACTTTTTTCCCACGGAATTCTTGCAGCCACCCATGCTTGCTGTGCAGCTTCAAGGTTAGATTGTGAAGTATCTGCTTGCAGTGCTTTTACTGCATCTAATAGTTCACCCGCTTCGGTATCCAGGTCAGAATAAATCACGTAAACGACATTGTTTGCATAGTGATCTAAGATAGCTCCTGCATCGTACGTTTCATCAACAATTTCATCATCATCTCCACTTTCACATCCTACTATCAGGGCAGATGCGATAATGATACAACTGAAAACAGTCAAAATGTTATATAGTTTCATTTTATCCTCCATAAAATAAAATGTAATGATGTTAATATTGAAAACCTAACCCAATGGATAAGGTGTTTTCTTGATTTAATTCCTTTTGTGCTAAACGTCTCAGTGAATAGTGTCCCTTGAAAACCATTTTTGGGTGTACGTGGTAGTTTATGCCGAAAGTCCATGCAGTTCTCTCCCATCTGGGATTGTCGAATCTCGTGCTTTCAACATACGCCATCGTATCATAATAATCTAAACGTGCAAATACATCCAATTGCTGTGAAGAAGATGTGGTTTCTCTGAAAAATGATAGTATATCGTATCCGAGTTCAAGGTAAAAACCGAGTGCAGAACTGCCGATCGGTGTTCGCTTCACATTGAGATTATTGGAGAGACTTCTGTTGACACGAGAGAGCTCTTCAGCATTCTGTAGTGTTCCCCACAGAAGCAATCCCCTGATTTTCACGGAATTCATTTCATAAAACCCGTGAAGACTTGCAATACCTACATAGGCATCAAAATCTACATCCGGTTTTGGACGGTTTGCTGCTGTGTCTCCGAAATAACCAGAAATCCCAACGGTTGCGTTTTCGTTAAATGCATAATCAAGTCGTCCAACGAAAGCGGGTGCTTCAGCGTTCGCAGTCTCAAAACGTAATTGATGTCCGGGAACTATCCAATGACGAGAGCTGAAACCTGTTGAATCTAAACCGTTAATAACTTGCGCTTGATAATTTATAGAGCCGAATGTTCCGAATACTTCAACCCCTGTTTCATGCCAGATTGTAGGGATTATGTGTGCTTCTGCTTCAGGACGTGTTGTGGTAAAATAGTGTTGAGGTCTATGCCGTTTTGCAACAAGTCCTACGGGTACGATGATGTGTCCAACTCTGAAGTTGAGGGAAGGTTGAATGAAAAAAACAGCTGCAAGTTTTTCAACTATGACTTCCCCACCTTTCTCAATTTCCGTTTCAAATTCGCCGAATTCTTCAAACCTATCAAATTCCATAGTGCTACCGGTACCACCGTGTTCGAACTCTATTTCCGCTTCAAGGTGGATTCTATCGCTGATTCGGTATTTTGGTGCGACAACGAGACGTTCCACATCAACAGCTGCGCGCCTATCTGGGTCCATATCCCAGTCATAATGCGCGTAATTAATTACCCCATATCCTGAAATTGAAAAAGGATTATTTTCAGCAGAAGCACTAAGAGAACTTAAGAAGAATAACAGACCGAAAATCGTGAAAACAGTTATATTCACTCTAATTACGCAAACTAATATGATATTTAGTCTCATTATCATATTCTCTTACATTCCTATATATTGTATGTTCATTGTCATGGATATATTTTAGGTTATTGATAATGATTCTCATTATCCTAAAGTATGCTTAAAAACTAACTTGCACAGCATTTATGGTTAAGTTGTCAGTAATTATACCTGCTAAATTCACTAATGTCAAATAAATTAGGGAAAATTCT
>VXOP01000178.1 GCA_009839975.1 Candidatus Poribacteria bacterium | reverse complement strand
GTTCAGGAGTCTTGGGGGACACAAGGGTTAACGCCTCATCTGCTGTTTTACCACAGTCCCCATGTGTTCATCTTTGAAACACCAACTAACTGGAATATTCATAACCGCGTGAATTTGCACTTATCACTATTAGATAACGTTTTGCAACTGATTAAATCTTAGGACATTAAATGGAAACAGAAAACATTTTATCAAATGTGAGAACCGCTTCTCGCCCTACAGAACTGAAAATTACCGACATGCGTATCGTTCGGACCCAAGTTGGTGGACCGATCCTCAAACTGTATACGAATCAGGATATATACGGACTGGGTGAGGTACGTGATGGTGGTAGTCCAACTTATGCATTGATGCTCAAATCTCGTCTTATCGGTGAGAACCCGTGTAATGTTGACAAAGTCTTTCGTAAGATAAAGCAGTTTGGACATCACGGGAGACAAGGTGGTGGCATAAGCGGCATTGAAATGGCATTGATGGATTTAGCAGGAAAGGCTTACGGTGTGCCATGCTATCAACTTGCTGGAGGTAAATTCAGAGAAAAAATTCGTTGCTATAGCGATACACCGTCCATCAAAGATCCAGAAGAAATGGGGCATAAACTTCAGACACGGATAGACAAGGGTTTTACTTTCCTCAAGATGGATGTAGGTGTAGGATTGCTTCGTGGGGTAGAAGGCACTATCTCTGCTCCTGAAGGCAGTCTAAATACACACAATATAATGCACCCGTTTACAGGTATCCGATTGACAGAAAAAGGGATAGGTATACTATGTGAATATGTTGAAACTGTCAGAAACATAATCGGCTATGAGATACCGTTGGCAGTGGATCATTCCGGTCATATTGGCATAGAGGATTGTATTCGACTTGCAGGGGCATTGGAAAAGTATAACCTTGCATGGTTAGAGGATATGGTCCCGTGGCAGTATACCGATCAGTATGTGCGCCTGTCAAATTCATGTGCTACACCTATCTGTACGGGTGAAGACATTTATTGCAAAGAGGATTTCATGCCTCTGTTTGAAAATAGAGCAATAGCAATATGTCATCCAGATATAGCAACTTCAGGTGGTATTTTGGAGACGAAGAAAATTGGGGATTTAGCAGAGGAACACGGTATTGCGATGGCACTTCACATGGCAGGCACACCCGTTTGCGCTATGGCGAGTGTTCACTGTGCAGCAGCAACATCTAACTTTCTGGTATTAGAGAATCATTCTGTAGATAATCCTTGGTGGGATGACATGGTGACAGGTTTGCCAAATCCTATTATCCAAGATGGATACATTGCTGTTCCTGAAACACCGGGATTAGGAATTGATCTGAACGAGGGAGTCATTAGAGAGCATCTGCATTCGGATGAAATAGGGTATTTCGTGCCGACAACTGAATGGGATTCTGAACGTTCTCATGATCGATTGTGGAGTTAGCATAAAACAACAGATTGTGAGTATCTATCCTCTATAGAGTGCACGCATCTGCTTAATTACTTTCGGCAGTTTCTCAATCACCGTATCTATTTCTGCTTCTGTCGTGTTTCTTCCGAGTGAGAAACGGACTGTTCCTTGTGCTAAGCGTGGCGGAAGACCAAGAGCTGCAAGGACATGAGACGGTTCCATTGAACCTGATGTACAAGCAGATCCTGTGGAGACACAGATTCCCTCCATATCTAAACGCAGGATTAGACTTTCACCTTCAACAGACTCAAAGGAAACATTTAGAGTTCCTGGTGCACAGTAGTCTGGGTGCCCGTTATAGTGGAGTCTCTCAATGTTTGCATTGAGTCCATCACGTAATCTATTGGTAAGTTTAGTCAGATGTTGTGAATATGTTTCACGATCATGTTTAGCAAGTTCCGCAGCGACACCCAGACCAACTATCGCTGGCACATTTTCTGATCCTGCACGTCTATTACGTTCATGGGAGCCACCATGAACAAGGTTTGCCAGACGACTTCCCCTACGAATATATAAGACCCCTATGCCTTTTGGTGCATAAATCTTGTGTCCAGATAGTGAAAGTAGATTTACGCCAAGTTCTTGAGCATTGACATTCAGTTTTCCTACAGATTGAATAGCATCCGTGTGAACAAGTATCTCGTGTTCCTGTGCAATCTCACATATTTCCTCTAACGGTTGGATGGTGCCGTTTTCATTGTTGACATGCATGATGGTGATGAGGATTGAGGTATCCCGAATGGCTGAACGCAGCTGCTCAGTCCGGATACGACCATATCTGTCTACGGGTAGATAGGTAACTTCATAACCGCGCTGTTCCATATATTGACATGTATGCAATACAGCGTGGTGTTCAACGGATGAAGTGATGATGTGGTTTCCCTCACCCCGACTTTTTTGTAGTTCGGTTAGTCCTTTGATCGCATGATTATCTGCTTCAGTGCCGCTGCCAGTGAACACGATTTCGCTTGGACTTTTTGCTCCGATGAGTTCTGCAACCTGTTCTCTTGCAGTATCAATTGCGTTACGTGCTTCACGTCCATAAGCGTGGATGCTGGAACCATTTCCGAATGCCTCTGTCAGGTATGGCATCATTGCGTCTCTGGCTTCCGTTCTGAGAGGCGTTGTAGCATTGTAATCAAGGTAGATACGTTGCATGTCTTATTTCTCACCAGACTCATCTATTTTTATCATTCATAAGTCCGGAAATTGAGTAGGGTAATCTGATTTGCGTTAATAACGACATCATTTACAGATATGCTATTACCGATCTGTCCATCAGAGTTAAGAAATGATAGTCTAAGTCGGTGTGGACCTTCGGGGAGTTGCACCCGCACCATATAGATCTGATTGGGGAGCGACTGCCACGAACGTGTATCAGCACTTTCTGTAATCGCGCCAGCGAGATTCACGAGTGATCCTACAATCGGGTTCTTCTTATCGGCTTGTTTAAATGTCAAGTATTTTAGCAGACCACGTATCAGAGTTCGCAGTAATATTATAGGTCTTTCATCAAGGAATGTCTCTATTGCGTTCCTCTCAATGTCCTCAACCAAGACACCATCAGCAGTCTGATCCTCAACAGAGACATGGATTCCCTGAAGATAGGGACGTTTTGAACGAATTGTCGGGACAGCGATTCGCAATAAGTATTCAAGCTTAACTTCTTCAACGACCAGTCCTTCACGAGTCCGCAAAGTACGGGCAAATTTGATTGTTTCTTCATCATCACCCTCCCCAAATTTATCGGTTTTGAGAATGGGGAATGTTAAGGATTGTTGTTTTTTCTTTGGAACATATCCTGTTTCATAGAAGAGAATCAATTCACCATGATTGTCTTGCTGCGCGGGTGCCTCACCATATACTCGCTTGTAGAATTCATATTCATCCGTAAAACGCAGTTTCCGAGTTATCCGAACAAGTGAATGCCCAACATCTCCAGGTATTGGTATACCTGTTTTCTCTGCTGCGCTTTTGTAGTATTGTTCAGCCTGTCTATAGGAGATGAATGCATCGTTGAATTCACCCGCAGTTTCAAAGATGATAGCTGAAAAATAGGCGATGAATCCTGTGCCAAAGAAGTCGTAATCATCAGATGAATCTTTAAAATAGTTGATAAGATTTGTTGCTCTACGACATTCTACGAGTGCATCTTCAATCTTGTCCTGATAGATGTAGTTTAAGGCGTGATAGTAATGTGCGATGAGTCGCTCATATTTTGAACCCGTATAGGGTCGCAGCTTATCTGTCGTAAAAAGCGAAAGTCCTTCTTTCGTTAAGCTCTTTGTAAAGCGGTCCTCAGCTATCATCTCTGCCTGTTCAAATGCTTTGCTACTTTCTGGGAATAGGTCGGCATAGTGTGCAATCAAACCCAATTCAAACTTATGAGGAATATCTGGTTTTTTAGGTTCATTCTTCTTGAGATAATTATAAGCTTCTTGGGACTTGCCGGTATTCAGGTTCATTTCGACTGTTTCAAAATTATATGCGGCACACCCGAACAGGATTGGCACAATAAGCAGAAAAGGTATAATTTTAGTCATAAGCAACATTGTATTCAATTAAAGTAGTAGGCACACTCCGTGTGCCGTCAATATCACATCCATTGGGTTTACGGCACACGGCGTGTGCCTACTACTATGTATCGGTTTACGGCACACGGCGTGTGCCTACTACTATGTTCTACAGTTTGAACTTCTTTCTTCCGATGAATTTCTTGATTTTCGATGTTTCGAACCAGACTTTTTCATTGCTCTCAATATTCGTCAACGTCAGGTCGGTTTGGTAAAACACAATCTGCCGACCTCCTTCTCGGTCTTCGATTGTATTGATTTCGCCAGTCATCATGTAATCGGCACCGAGTTCACGACCCATGCGTTTAATGGTTTCAATTGCTGCATTTTCGCTCTGATCAGCGCGTTCTTCACGGATTTCATCACGTTCACTCTTGCTTGATACTGGACGGACTTTCCCAGAATTGATGAATGCCTTTTCAATATCGCTGATGAAAGTCTGTGTTGCAATATGTTCATTGCTCTTATTACGTATACCGCCGACAATGACAACAGGTTTCGCGCCTTTTGTCTGATTGTGATTATTGATCCAAATATGTGTTAAACATTTATCAATCATCTTCTCAGCAACCATACGGGAATCTGTATCATTCCATCTGCCGGACAAGTCAACCGTTGTATCGCTATCAAGACGTGTAACTTGTGTAGTAGGACCGCATCCACTGACAACAATAATTCCGATTAACATAAGGCATGACAGTACTTTGTTCATTGGTTTAACTCCTTTATATTTCTTCTTTAGAAATTGTAATAAGGTTCTACACCTATATCAACTATAAAACTTTAGAAATCTATATCAATTTCATCTCTAATTTTATCAATGAAACTGTCAAGGGTCATTGCCCCGATATCGCCTTCTTCACGGCTTCTGACGCTGACAGTTCTATTATCGCGTTCACGTTCACCGATGATTAACATATACGGAATCCGCTGCAGTCGTGCTTGTCGGATTTTTGCACCTATTTTATCATCACTATTATCTAATACCACACGACACCCATTACTCAGCAACAAATTCTGTACTTCGGTAGCATAGTCAACGAACTTTTGACTTATCGTCATCACAACACATTGAACAGGTGATAGCCACGTAGGAAATGCACCCGCATAGTGTTCTATCAGCATTGCTATAAATCTTTCAAAACTACCGCAAATTGCACGATGGATTACGACAGGTCTTTTTTCAGACCCATCAGGTGCAATATAGATCAACTCAAATCTTTCAGGCAGCTGAAAATCAAGTTGAACTGTTGCACATTGAACATCACGGTTCAGAGAATCTCTTATTTGGAAATCGAGCTTAGGTCCGTAGAATGCCGCTTCACCCGGATCAACTGTATAATCAATCTGATTGTTTTTTAAGACTGATTCAAGTATGTCTTCAGCGCGGTTCCAAACTTCAATGTCACCCATATATTTATCAGGATTGCGAGTACTGAAATCACACCGAAATGGCATATCAAAAGTCCCATAGATACGTTGAAATAATCCGAGAATGCGTTCGTACTCTTCAGCGATCTGGTCTTCAGTAACAAAGTTGTGTGCATCATCCTGACATAATTGACGGACACGTGATAGTCCGCTTAATGTTCCAGTTGCTTCATTGCGATGTAACACCCCCTGATCATATATACGATAGGGTAAATCCCGATAACTATGACGTTTACTTTTGTATATCAACATGTGTGCTGGACAGTTCATCGGTTTGAGTGCACTTGTCGGTTCGCCGTCTTCGTTATCAATGAGAAACATATCTTCTTTGAAGTGTTCCCAATGTCCAGAAGTTTGCCAAAGGCTGCTATCGTAAATCAGTGGTGTCCGTACCTCATGATACCCTTCAGTGAGATTTAACTTTCGGACCTTTTCCGATAGGTGGTTATAAATGAATGCACCTTTCGGTAACCAGAATACACTCCCCGGTGATTCTGGATGCATCTGGAAAAGTTCCAATTCACGTCCGAGTTTTCTATGGTCGCGCTTTGCTGCCTCCTCTCTTTGTCTCAAATATGCTTTTAAGTCTTCTCTTGTACCCCAGGCTGTTCCATAAATTCTTTGAAGTTGTTTTCTGTTACTATCTCCCCTCCAGTAAGCACCAGAGACACGTAATAGTTTGAAGTGACGGCATTCACCAGTTTTTTCTATGTGTGGACCTTTACATAGATCGGTGAAATCTCCATTGTGGTAGATAGAAACACCTTCTTCAGCTACACCCTCATCTGATGCACTGACTTCTCTGTCAGATATGCCATCAATCAGTTCCAGTTTGAATGTTTGGTTGCGTTCAGAAAACCATGTTCGTGCTGCATCAAACGTCCATGTTTCCTGTTCAAAAGGCACATTACTTTTAATCATCGCTTTCATGTGCTTCTCTATTTCAGGAAAGTCGTCTGGTGTAATTGGACGTGGTACCTCCATATCATAATAGAACTCATTTTCGATAGGTGGACCGATTGCTAATTTTAC
Source organism: Candidatus Poribacteria bacterium (assembly GCA_009839975.1). Classification (GTDB taxonomy): domain Bacteria; phylum Poribacteria; class WGA-4E; order WGA-4E; family WGA-3G; genus MSPOR6. Next base: position 305 of record VXOP01000178.1, on the reverse strand, counting down.
TGTGTGTTCTCCGTTAGGGAACAGTTGCTGCACGGCGTACGCCATGATATGAGCGGTGGAATGGCGAAGCCGTTCTAAATACTCTGGTGACTGATTAACTTCAGACATAGTTGATTACTCTCACTTATACGTTCTTAACGGTTTCAGAAATACTATATTGGATTTAACGTTTATTCTCGTAAGTTGTTTACGAATAAATTTTATATAATTAATTTTGAAATTTCAACAAAGATTATCGTTTAGAAGCCTGCGAACGGGTATCTAAATTCCTCCGAAGAATCACACCCCATTGCCCCACAACCCAC
>VXOP01000410.1 GCA_009839975.1 Candidatus Poribacteria bacterium | reverse complement strand
AGAAGCGTGGAGAAAGAGACAGTTTTGGAACTAACAATCAAAGTGTAGAAGTAAATGGAAAAAGTGTTAAGTTGCCCAAGATGGGTTGGATAAAAATGTTTGAAGACCTTCGTTTTGAAGGCGAGATTAGCAAAGTTACGATTTCAAGGACGGCACACCGATGGTTTATATCTATCACTGTTGAGACAGAGAACACGATAGCCGTTGATAAGACTTCAACGCACCCTGTTATCGGCATTGATGTAGGTATAAATACATTGGCAACTTGTTCAGATGGCAGCAAATACGAGAATCCTCGCCCTTTGAAACGCTATGAAAAGAAGTTAGCAAGGTTTCAACGTAGGTTAAGCAAACGTGTTAGAGGTTCTAACAACTGGTATAAGCAAAAGGATAAGGTTGCGCGCTTGCATTATCGTATTGCGTGTATGAGAGAAGATGCGCACCAGAAAGCGACAACGGATATAGTCAACCGTGTATCTGGCATAGGCATTGAAACCTTGAAAGTGTCTAATATGCTAAGGAACAGAAAAATAGCGAAGGCATTATCTGATAGTGCGTTAGGTGGTTTCCTTTCTATATTTAAAAACTAAAGCAGAAGCATGCGGCATAAGACCTAAAGAAGCAGACCAGTTTTTTGCTTCTAGTCGAACCTGCAGTAGTTGTGGACACAAGAAAGGCGATTTGAAGTTATCGGAAAGGACGTATCATTGTAGTGCCTGCGGTATTTCAATAGACAGAGATGTCAACGCTGCAATAAACCTTAGAAATGTCGCGGTAGGGCATACCGAGACATAAAACGCCTGTGGAGTGCAAGTAAGTCCTACACGTTCAGGATTCAAAGTTCAGGGCAAGGCACGAGACGCGGAAGCAGGAAACGTCATTTGGCAGCAACAACTGCTACCAATATAAGAACGAAAGAACCCCACGTCTTTAGACGTGGGAGTATGTCAGAACTTCGGTTTCACTAAATAATAGGAGCATTTAAATCTAAATGGGAGCACGTTACATACTTGCACTTGTCTTAATGATTGCAGTCATGATCATTTGGAGTCAAATCTATCCAAGGTACTTTGCACCAGAAATGCCTGAACCCGGTACATCTGAAGAGACACCACAGACTGACACACCTGAAGATGTGGAAACAGAAAAAAACAGCAACGATCCTACGATTCCACCAATTCCGACACAGGACACTCCGGACGATCCGAAGGTTCACGTCAAGACTTCAACCTACAACATCACTTTTAATGAGAAGTGGGCAGAAGCGAAACGTTGGGAATTGGTAGAAAAGAAAGAGAACGGCACGTTACGCTTTCCTGACAGGTCCAATAGCGACAAAGACATTCCCTTGAACCTTATTCCCGAAACAGCGGTTAACTGCCTTGGACTCTCTGGAATCGTAAACTTTAACGAGCAAAATAACCTGAAATACCAAAACTGGAAAGCAGATAAAAAAAATATAGAACTCTCAGATACACAAGAGACTGAAACCCTTATCTTTACAACGGTGATTGATCAGCAACTTAAGGTTTCCAAAAAGTTTGTTTTTTACAACAATAGTTATACTGTTGATCTATACTTGACCTTTGAAAATGTCTCTGAGACACCTGATCCAGTACGAATCGGCGGCAGCAATGCTCTTAATGGATATGAATTACAGTGGGGACCCGGTATCAATGCTGATTTAAACGAATACGAAAAAATGACGGGGAAACGCGGTAGACGAGGCACTGAAGGCGCAATAACCTATATCGGCACAGGGAAACCGAAACGTGAACTAAAACAGGAAATTGCTACAGCATCAGTTTTATGGGCAGGTATAAGTAGCCAGTATTTTAGTGCAATAATGATCCCTGAGCCAGACCTCCGTCCAACATATCTGTTAGTCAAAGATGAATCAAACTCGGATAAAGAAGACGTTGTTACTGCACCCACAGAAACCGCAGTTTTGAGGATACCTCAATTTAGTCTCGCACCTCAACAGCAACAGGAACACGCGTTTCGTCTGTACGTTGGACCAAAAGATGATACAATATTAAAGCAGATCACACCACCTAATGCAGAAGATACAGAAATCAAACTTCCTAAGATCATCGATTTTGGGTTTTTCGCCCCGGTGGCATGGGCAATGTTATGGGTTGTCAAAGGGTTATATACTGTTTTTCAAAACTACGGTATAGCGATTATCTTGCTAACATTTTTAGTAAAAGTCATATCTTTCCCACTGACACGAAAAGCACACGTTTCTATGAAGAAGATGCAGCAACTGCAACCACAGTTGACTGAATTAAGGGAGAAGTATAGGGATGACCCGCAGAAATTCAACAAAGCATCCATGCGAATTTACAAAGAAAATGGTGTAAACCCATTAAGCGGATGTATTCCATGGATACCACAACTGCCGATCTTTTGGGCTCTTTTTGCACTATTGGGAAGCGCAGTAGAATTCAGAGGCGCACCATTTCTCCTATGGATAAACGATCTGTCAGCACCAGATACACTGTATAAACTGCCGTTTTCAATACCAATAATACTCCCAGCGTTTGGCACTATTGATGCAATAAGATTCTTACCCATTTTAAATGGCGTAACAACCATGCTCCAGCAGAAGTTTGTAGGGGGTATGTCGCCAACGCCAGCATCAACAGGGATGCAGGCGAAACTTATGAAGTTTATGCCGCTTATCTTCGTCTTCATCTTCTATAACTGGGCTTCCGGATTCGTCTTATATTGGTTATGTAATAACATCTTCACAGTAGGACAACAATATATACAAACAAGGTTCTTCCATGACGGTGAACCCGACATAAAAGAAAACACACCAAAACGCCAAACAAAATGAGTATTGTTCTGTCCAGTTTAATTCTGTAGGCCGGGTAGAGCGAAGCGAAACCTGACCTAATAGAATAGGAATTGACAAAGCAAAATAACACAGTGAACGTGATTCTTCAACACAGATAAGGAGTACTTCACTTGCAAAACTATATTGAGACTGAAGCCGATACTGTAGAAGAAGCTATAGATCTCGCTCTTTTGCAGCTCAAGGCAACGCGCGAAGAGGTTAATATCATCATCATAAATGAACCCACAAAAGGAATTTTGAGTTTTGGCGCGAAACCCGCTAAAATTCGCGCAACCCTCAAAGAAAATATTACCGCCGCACCAGATACCGTACTGAGAGAAATGCTCACACGTATCGGTATAGACGGTGTCGTCGAATCTGAGTTTCTTGACGGTAGCCTGCATCTGAACATGAAAACCGATTCACCCGCACTGCTTATCGGAAAGCACGGACAAACACTTGATGCTATTGAACGTATACTCAATTGCATCGTCAATAAAAACGCACTTGCAAAAAAGAAAATTTTCGTCAATACTGAAGGATACAGGGAACGGAGAGAACAGATGCTTACAGACCTCGCACATCAGGTTGCAGCGAAAGTAAAAAGAACGCGGCAAGATGCAACACTTTCACCTATGTCAGCAAAAGATCGTCGCGTCATACATCTTACTTTGCAAGATGACGATGATGTCTCTACCTTTAGTCAAGGTGAAGGTGATATGCGCCGAGTAGTTGTTACAAGACAAAAGTATTAAATAGTAAAAAACATTCGTAGGGGCGGGGTTTCCCCGCCCGAATATTACCCAATTAAAATCTTAATCTTCATGAGTGTACCTACTACCCTTAACGGATTAGCGAAATGCATCTTGATGATACCATCGCTGCCATAGCGACACCTCGCGGAGAAGGCGGCATCGGAATAATTCGTGTCAGTGGTCCACTGGCGATTCAGATCGCATCTCAGCTGTTTCGTCCCTCACAAGTAGGCTCCGCAGACAAACTTCCAACACATACACTCACACACGGACATATTATAGATACAACTGCATCAGATGAAGTCGTTGACGAAGTCCTACTCGGTATCATGCGTGCACCAAAATCCTATACGACTGAAGACATCGTGGAATTCAACTGCCATGGGGGAATTGTCACATTAACTAACGTTTTAGACTTAGTCGTCAAGACAGGTGCAAGACTTGCCGAACCAGGGGAATTTACAAAACGGGCTTTTCTAAATGGCAGACTTGACCTTGCACAAGCAGAATCTGTCGCAGAACTCATCAGTGCTAAAACAGAACTCAGTAGAAAAATCGCAATTGATGCACTTGCAGGTAAACTCTCAGAACGTGTAAACCAACTCAGTGACAAACTTGCTACGCTGTTAGCAGAAGTTGAAGCCTCTATTGATTTTCCTGATGAAGACCTCGATTTTATGCACACCGATATTCAACTACAGACTGTCCGCACTATTCAGGGAGATATTGAACATTTAGTCAAAACTGCTTCAGAAGGCCGTCTGATAAAAGAGGGTGTCAATGTTGCTATCTTGGGTAAGCCAAATGTAGGGAAATCCAGTCTATTCAACGCACTCGTTGAAACTTCTCGTGCCATTGTCACAGATATACCAGGTACGACGCGAGACACAATCCACGAAACCATAAACATAGACGGTCTACCGATAAACCTGATTGATACCGCAGGTCTACGTCAGACAGACGATATTGTAGAACAGCAAGGTGTAGAAAGAAGTCGTGATGTTCTCAGAAAGGCAGAATTTCTTCTGCTCATGTTTGATGCATCGCAAGCACTGAACAATGCCGACATTGAATTGCTGCAAATTGCCAATTCCCATCACACAATTCTTATTCTAAACAAAATAGACCTACCTGTTATGCTGCAGCCGCATGTCTTAACAGAACATTCCCCCAAAACGCGGGTTATTCAGACCGCAATTACTGAAGGAAAGGGAATTGACACATTGAAAACTGCCATTCGTGATGAATTCATCAGTGGAGAATGGACATTAGGTGAATCCCCGATAGTAACGAACACACGACATTACGATGCGCTACGAAGATCGCATGAAGCACTCAATGATGTTATTAACAGTTTAGAAAATGAGATGCCACCCGACCTTGTTTCAGTTGACATCCGTATCAGTCTGGATGCTCTTGGCGACATCGTCGGTAAGACCACTACGGAAGATATATTAGACAGAATTTTCTCACAGTTCTGTGTTGGCAAATAAACCCAATTCCCAGGCCGGTAGGTGCGATATCCCTATCGCACCGAAAATCATATAATCTCGCTTCTTTCTGGATAATCTAACTAAAATATGGTATTATTTTGATAATTACAAAAACGATACCGATTGCGTCTCTATTCAAAGCGTTTAGGAGATACCTTCATTTATAATCCTAACAATAAGGGGAGAATTCACGATGGCACAAAAAGCGGAAAAAGCCCAGGTCAAATGGGGAACGTCTATTGAAGAGGCAATGAAACAATCTGCCGAAACCGGTAAACCGATCATGATGAACTTCCATACAGACTCGTGAGGTTGGTGTGACCGGCTGGATGCCGACACCTTCACTAACGCCGATGTTATCACACTTTCTGAAAAGTTCATCACAGTCAAAGTTAATCCAAACATCAAAGAACAACCCATCAACGCGGAAACAAACAACAAGTTCGGTATTAGTTTTTATCCCACTATCCTTTTTGTAAGTCCGGATGGTGGTTTAATTACGCACCATAGTGGTTACGCGCTACCTGAGAAATTCTTACCTGTGATGCAAGATACGTTGAATAAAGAGAAGGCATTTCAGGAGAAATTAGCAAAATTGAAGAAGACGCCTGATGATGTCAAACTGAACTGTGAAATCGCAATTCTCTATGTCCAACGACACCAAATTGAGAAAGCAGAACCGATTCGGAAAAAGATGCCTGATGATATGGATATAAACCGAGCATTCGCTATCTTCTATCTCAGTAAGAATGAAATTGAAAAGGCACTTAAAATAAGTGAAATGATGTCTGACGATGTGAAACTAAATTACGAATTTGCAATGACGTATCTGGAGCAAGAACAGATTGAGAAGGCTCTTCCATATAGTCGAAAGGTCTTAAAGAAAGACCCTGACAATACGATGGGTTTACTTCCTAATCTACACTTGGAAATCGGATCCACTTACGCAAGTATGATTATGAGTAGTCTCTCATCAAAAGACGCTAAAAAATATGGGAAAAATGCTGTTAAGTACTTACAAACTGTCATTGAAAAGTACCCGGATAGCAATGACGCCTTTGAAAATGCACTATATTGTCTGGGTACTACGTATTCAGATATGGGTGTTATGTTTTCTATAGGTGATTTTGACAAATCAATTGAAGCATTTGAAAAGTTGATGAATCACGCCACTGATGAACGGATAAAGGAGGTTCTACCTTATGAGATAATAGAGGTCAAACAGTTAGCTGCGTATAGAGCTGCACAAGATTATCTGGGTGTTACGTTTTCACATACAGGTGATTTTGACAAATCAATTGAAGTGCTTGAAAACTGGATGAATCACACCCCTCCTGATGAACGGACAAGGCAGGCTGTACAAAATGAGTTTAAAAAGATCAGACAGTTAGCTGCGGAAGCAGAAAAGTTAGCTGCAGAAGCAGAGTAGAATTAGGTCCTTTTTTCTGGACAATCTAACTAAAATGTGGTATTATGTTGACAATTACAGAAACGATACTGATTGTGTCTTTGTTCAAAGTGTTTATCAAGGTGTTTAAAGGACACCTTCATGTATCGTCCCTAAATAAGGAGAGAATTAATGTTTAATTCTGTTTTCTACCGACACGTTCCATATCTGACTGGACTTGCTATTCTCTTGATGATTGCAGTTGCTATGCCGGCAATGGCACAAGATGCGGAAAAAGCCCAGGTCAAATGGGGAACGTCTATTGAAGAGGCAATGAAACAAT
>VXOP01000006.1 GCA_009839975.1 Candidatus Poribacteria bacterium | reverse complement strand
ATCACGGATATCCGTGAGACTATGATTTTTAACAGACCAATTACTGTGCAAAGAATTGCATATTGTGATATACTCTATAGCATACAAAAACGTGATTTTTGATGGGGGTAACAACGTTGTCTCGACGTAAATTCTTCAAATATCTTGGATGGGGTAGTTTCACTGGCGCACTCGGATTATGTTTCGGCGCAGGTTTAGTTCGGTATCTGTATCCCCGTGTACTATATGAACCATCATCTGTCTTTAAAGCAGGTTTTCCAGCACAATACCCACCCGGAAGTGTGAGTGAAAAATACAAAAAGGAACCATTCGGGGTCTGGATCGTCCGTCGCGAAGACGGTGTTTTTTATGCACTCCTAACCATCTGCACACATCTGGGATGCACACCACGTTGGCTGAGCTCTGAAGGAAAATTCAAATGTCCATGCCACGGAAGCGGCTTCGACCGTGACGGACTCAATTATGAAGGACCCGCACCACGACCACTTGAACGTGTCAAGATAACACTCGCAGAAGATGGACAACTCCTAATAGATAAATCTGTAAAATTTCTCGGGGAAAAAGATCAATGGGGAGACCAAGGGGCATCCCTGAAAGTATAATCGCAGCTGACAGACCGCAGCGCACCATCAGATCAATAAAGGAATATAATGAACGAAGAACGAAAAGGGCTTAAAGAAAAAATTACGAACTCTGATATTTGGAAATCCATTTTCAGACACAGTTACGAAGACACCGGCAGACGCTACACATTACAAATACTTCAAAATGTATGGTTACATCTGCACCCACCACGAATCTCACGACACGCACTACACTTCCGATTTACATGGTGTATGGGTGGTATTACATTCCTCATGTTTCTTGTGACCGCAGTCACAGGCGTCCTCTTGATGTTCTATTACCGCCCAACAGCAGAATATGCTTTCCCTGACATTCAAGCACTTGAATTTGACATACCATTCGGTATGCTACTCCGCAATATGCATCGTTGGGCAGCACACGGTATGGTCATTTCTGTTATGCTACACATGTTCAGAGTCTTTCTGACAGGTTCATATAAAAAACCACGCGAATTTAATTGGGCAGTCGGCGTAATTCTCTTGCTTATCACTTTCTTCCTAAGCTTTACAGGATACTTACTACCTTGGGATCAACTTGCATACTGGGCAGTCACAGTCGGAACAAATATGGCAAGAGCAACACCCGTATTAGGGCATGAAGGCCCCTTCGCGCCGCCTGATATCACACAAGCAAACGATGTGAGATTCGCTTTACTTGGTGGGACAATAGTCGGACCCTCTACGTTACTAAGGTTTTATATATTACACTGTGTTGCAGTTCCATTGGTCGCAAGCCTTTTGATGGCACTGCACTTTTGGCGTGTTCGTAAAGATGGAGGCATATCAGGCCCACTGTAAATTAGATGAGACCTGTTAGTCTATTTAGATTGGATTTTCGTAATTGAAAGGTTATATCTATTAGATTTCGATGAGGAGATAGGATTGCAATATGGAACCTTTTCTTGAGTTAATTAAGAAACCTGATAATGTACCAATTTTAGCCATACTCTTTTTAATTCCTTTTTTTCTATGGTTATCATATAAACAAGCACGCCAGACGGATAGGACAGGTGTCCCATCAGACGCAGCATTGAACGATAAAGTATATGTTTGGCCCTATCTATGTCGGAACGAGTTTATCTGTGCTATCATCATTATGTTAATCTTAGGTGTGTGGTCAATCATGATTGACGCACCCCTTGAAGAACCGAGTGATCCTGCCAAAACACCTAACCCTTCCAAAGCACCATGGTACTTCCTGGCATTACAGGAAATGTTGGTCTATTTCGATCCATGGATCGCAGGGGTTGTGTTACCAGGATTGATTATCGCTGGACTCATCGCTATTCCCTATATTGACATCAATCCAAAAGGAAAAGGGTACTATACCCTTAAGGAACGTCCATTTGCTATCGCTGTCTTCTGTTTCGGTTTCCTTATATTATGGATTGTCCTCATGATAGTTGGCACATTCTTAAGAGGACCCGGATGGAACATATTTTGGCCCTGGGAGGAATGGGACCCCCATCGCGTCGTCCCATTAACCAACGTCAATTTGTCTTACCTTTTCGGAATTCGTGATGATCTCACTGCCAATTTCTTCGGATTTGCTGTCGTTGCTGGCTATTTCGCACTCGGTCCCATCTTCTATTTCTGGAAGAGCAAGAGTAGTAAGTTCCTACAAGAACTCGGATTAATAAGATATGTTGTCGTATCATTTCTGTTCTTGGCAATGATGGCACTACCAATTAAAATGATATTGCGCTTAGCACTAAATATCAAATACGTCTGGGTAACACCCTGGTTTAATATCTAATATATCTAATCTGGCACATAAAATTCTTACTTAACGTCTACTTTTCATTGATTTGACTGATTTGGAGGTTATAGATTACGTGAGGAGCAAAAAAGAGATCCCCGCAGAACAAAAATCCTATGCTGTGTTATTCTTTATTCTGTCTGCTCTGTTAGGTCTGGTGACCATCTGGGGTTTTTGGAGTGAAATGATCACACGCCGCCCCTGGAAAGGAATTCAACAAGAATTCTATTCTTTTGAATACGAGAAGACGAAAATAGAATATGAAAACGCAGAGAAACAATTACCTACGAAACCCTCCAAACCAGAAATTGATGAAAAAGAATTAAGAGACGTGTTGAAAACTGTCACTGAAAAACAGGTTCAGTTAGATGAGGCAATGCAGGCTCGAAAATTTGAACAGAGCAAATCTGACGCAATCAATTACAAATTCCAGCACAGTCTGCACGAAGCAAAAGGTGAATATACTGACACAGTGCTTAAATATAAGAAAACATTGGATGAATATGAAAAACGGATTGAAGGAGATCTCACTTATACAGTCCTTAAGGCTGAAGCAGAATTCGCTGACGCAAATAAAGCACTCGCGGATCTGTATCTGAATAGCAATGATCCTACAAACGCACTCAGTACCTACCTTATCGTGCAGAAATACAAACCCGATGAAGCAGAAATCGCTGAAGGCATAACAGCAGCACAAGATACTCTTGCAGCATTACAAACAGTGCAAGCACAGTTTGATGCAGTAGACCGATTGAAACAGAAGTTATCAGATGTTGGTGGTATCAAACGCACTTTTCTCGGCAGTCTGTTAGAGAACCCATTTAGAGAAACGAGAACTATCGTTCAATACTATCTTGAGGATTTTAATTATACCGCCGATAGATGTGAAACATGCCACTTCGCTATCAATAAAAGCGGATATGAATCCTCGGCAGAAGAAACTTTTGAAGTAGAAGGCGATGGAGAAAACCCTGTTAGACATCTTCTCAAACATCCATCTGTCAAAACAGATAGTGCGACAGTTGTCATTGACGGTTTTGATGCGGAACCCGATGAGTATGAACTAACCGAAAATGGAATCCTTACCTTCACTGACCCTGATGTATTCGGTGAGGTAGAGATATCCTATGAAACAAATTACCCCCCTGAACTTCGAACACATCCAGATCGCGATGTATTACTCGGCAAACATCCATTAGAAACGTTCGGTTGTACACCGTGCCACGGCGGACAAGGATACGGATTAACCGCAAAGTCCGCGCATGCTCTAACGCATAAAGAGTATTGGCTTACACCCGTACTCGGTATGGATGAACACACAGGGAGAACATCGGAAGAGAAAAAGGGATATATGGAGTCTAACTGTAGACGATGCCATGACGGTGTGATGAAGTTAGACTACGGCGTGGACCCTGAAACGAATGCACCAAAGGATTATGCTGAAGACCTTACCAAAGGTATGGCACTATTTGAAGACCTCGGATGCCACGGATGTCACGCTGTTGAAGGCTATAGTGCTATTGATAAAATAGCGAAAGTTGGACCCTCACTCAATAAAATCGGTAGTAAGGTCAATCAGGCTTGGCTGGAAAACTGGATCAAGAAACCCGAAGCATATCTCCCACATACCACCATGCCAAACTTCTTCCCAGTTGAAGGGATGAGTCAAGTCGTATACCTAAACAATGGAGAACAACGGACAGGTCTTGTCACAGAAACAGGTGAAGAATACACTGTAAAGACTGATGATGGCACCGAATATCAATACAAAAAAGATGAAGTAACACGGATTGTTGACGAGGTTAAATCTATCGCCGCATATCTCGCTAATATGACGGATCAAGAATTAGATGATCTATCAGTAAATTATTCAACTAATCAGAACGATATTGAAGCAGGAGAAGAGACAGTAAAAACCGTTGGGTGTCTTTCTTGTCATAAAGTCGGAGATTTAGGGAGCGATTTTGCACCAGCACTTGACAGTGTCGGAACAAAGGTAACCGCTAATTATCTATACGAATGGATTGATAACCCAAAGAAATACGATCCAGATACAGCAATGCCAAGCCTACGATTGAGCCAAACAGAACTAAAAAACGTCGTCGCATACCTGATGAATCTTCGAAAAGAAACAACAGATGTAGTCTCTGATTCTATTGGTGAAGCACTCATTGATGAAGGAGAAAAACTGGTGAGGACCTATGGATGTTTCGGATGCCATGAAATTTCCGGTTTTGAGAACGAATCTAAAGTCGGGGCAGACCTCGGAGAATTCGGAGCAAAACTCCCAGACGAACTCGATTTCGGGGATACTGTTGACATACACCACAACTGGCACGAGTGGACGGTTGGAAAGATCACTGATCCACGCAGGTATCAGACACGACGAATCGTTTCTCGTATGCCGGTCTTTGAAACACTAAAGAATAACGAAGATGATGCAAAAGCGATCGCAGTGCTACTGAAGAGTTTCCAACCTAATCCATATCCCCTCAATTATCAGTTTGACCATGCAGCAGAACCTGATCGGGTTGAAAGAAGTAAAATTATTGATGCGGGAAGACGCGTTACAAAAAAATTTAACTGCACAGGATGCCACGAGATAGAACGGGAAGGCGGCGACTATCGGGATGTCATTATTGCACATGAAGGTTTAGATCAGACCACTGCAAAACAGTTTGCACCGCCTACGTTACAAGCACAAGGCGCAAGAGTCTATCCCGACTGGCTGTTTAACTTCCTCAAGAATCCATCAGAAATACGTTACGGACTTAAAGTACGTATGCCGACTTTTGATATGTCTGACGAAGAAGCGACAACACTTGTCAAATACTTCTCAGCATTAGACAATGAACCGTTCCCTTATGAAACAATACCAAGACCAGAACCGACTGCAGCTGATTTGCGATTAGGAAAACGGATATTTGACGAACTAAAATGTGATTCCTGTCATCCATCACAAGGCGAATTCATTCCTGAAGGCAGTGACAAAGCAGGAAGACCTGACTTATCATTAGCAAAGGAACGATTGAAAGCGGATTGGTTGATTGACTGGATGAAAGACCCACAAAGCTTCCAACCCGGCACAGCGATGCCACAAGCATGGCCCCGCGTTGGAGATACCTATATGCCATTTGAGGACTATGCTGGTGGCGATGCTGAAGAACAGATCCGATTAGTCCGAGACTACCTCATATCGTTAAGCCGCTAAATGTGGGGTGTTTCATTATTTACGAAAACAACCCATCGTAGGGGCGAGGCCACCTCGCCTGTTAAGGAATTCCGATAGATGTGAAACATCTACTGATAATACTTCTCATGATTCTCGTGTGGCTTAATATGTTCATCTGGTTGGCAAAAACGGTTGATCCAAGCACGAAATATCGCTCCGATGTAGAATATAACTATGCCAGATTTTGTGCAGGGTGCCACGGAAACAGCGGCGAAGGAAATGGACGTATCGGCAAGTTTAAAAAATTAGAACCTGCTGACTTAACCGACGCGAACTTTTGGCGCATGCATGACGATGAACAACTCTTAAACAGCATCCGTGGTGGCAAAGATGACATGCCTGCCTTCCATTATTACCTAAACCAAAAAGAACAGCAGGAAATACTCGAATATATTAAGAACACCTTCCAACCCTAATTTACACGGATATCCGTGATTTCTATTTTTAAGGGTTTGCCTTTTTAAATATTAAGGTGTTAACATAATATACAATAATAATATAATATAAGGAGAAAGACCATGAAACATCTAACACCAATTTTAGCTCTAATTCTATGTGTTGCATTTGTCGGTTCTGTGAATGCCGCTACTGTAACCGGCACAATCACCTTTGACGGAACAGAAGAATATACGAAAGTACCAGAACGGAAACTCTTGGATATCAAGACAACTGAACAACACTGTCTGACGACTGCAAAAGGCGCAAAATCTGAAGAGCTTGTCGTATCTAAAGGGAAAGGTATTCAGAACGTTGTTGTTTATGTCCGTGTGAGTGGGCACAAGGCAACACCGCTAGAGAAGAATCCTGTTCTTGACCAGAAGGACTGCAGATATTTACCACACGTCATTGCAGTACCGACAGGTACTACCGTTCATCTTACTTCCGATGACCCTGTAGCACACAATGTAAACGCTCATGCAACGAAGAACGAAGCAAAGAATATCCTTATTTCAAAAAAAGGGATAAAATTTGACTACACACTTACCAAAGCAGAAGCAATTAAGTTAACTTGTGATGTTCATTCATGGATGAGTGGGTATATCGTCGCTGTTGATTCCAACTTCTATACGGTAACAGGACAGAAAGATGAAAAAGGGAAATTCATCCATCCAGATGATTACGAAAAATCTGCTGACACAGGCAAATATACTATCAAGGACGTTGCCGCCGGAAGAGCAAGAGTGGTCGTCTGGCATGAAAAACTTGGAACAGCGAATAAAA
>VXOP01000309.1 GCA_009839975.1 Candidatus Poribacteria bacterium | reverse complement strand
GGTGTCTCATGCGGGTTGGGAATGCGTGGGGAATTCTTGTAAATGCACGTATCCGTTCAAAAACTCGGCGAAATTTTACCATTGCACATGAAATTGGACACTATCTATTAGAGCGTGACACTGTCCATACTTCTCCACTGCATCAACGGTTTAATGCTGTGATGACAGATCAGAATAGCAGAAATAAGAAGGGACAGACATATCTACATAGCGAACAACGTGCGAATCAATTTGCTGTTGAATTGTTAATGCCTACCCCAATTTTTTCTGTGGATTCATCATCACATACCCAAGTTGGATTGCCAGCCATCGCTGAACTCGCTGCACAGTACGGTACATCTTTGACAAGTACTGCGATCCACTATACAAGATTATCGAAACTTATATGTGCAATTGTGTTTTCAGAGGAAGGTATCATTCGGTATTTCGCATATTCTGAAGGATTTCGTAAAAACAAAAACTGCTATTTGGTGAACGGACAAACCCTGCATCCGAAGGCATTAGCATCTCGGTTTGCGAATATATCTTATCCCACTGAATTTAAAGATGAAGTCCCATTGAACTATTGGTGTCGTCCTGATCAACGCAAGAGAGAGAAGCATAGCGCGGAAAGTGTTGATCATAAGATTATTGAACATTCGCGCCGGATCCCAAGCACGAAACAGATCATGAGCTTTCTTCGAATTCCATCCTTAAGCATCTGAAAGCATGCTACTCCACGCTAAATTCATAATCTGATTTATCAAACTCATGTTCAATTGACCGTCAATAGACCTTATTCAGATTCCCTCAGTATTATATCTGCAATTTGTAAAACAACATCTGGTAATTCTACTACAACAATATTCCACACGATTTCGAGATCTACACCAGAATAGTGATGAATAAGTCTATCTCTGGCTCCAGCCATGCCCTTCCATGGGACACTCGGATATCGATTACGGAGTTCTGATGAAAGGTTTTTCGTGGCTTCACCGATCACTTCTAAATTGCGGATTACGGCATCTTGTGTCTTTATATCATCTAATCTTCGGGCAGGAAACCCAAGTATTTATGCTTGGGAGGAATGCCCGCTCCTACTATATTGAAAGTTTAGTTTTGTCAACACCTTGAAATCTGATTGTTTAGCACCTGTTGTTAATCGTTTTCCATCAAGGCTATAGATTGAAAACAAACCTTTAGCATTGATACCTGCTAATCTTGTCAATCCATACTTAACATGTTTGACAAGTGTATTCTTGACTAATCCATCTTTCAGAATAGTACCACCATACCTTGACCTTATACCACCCTTTTTCGGTTGTTCTCTATGCAGATTACGTCTTGCTATCGGTATCGGTGAAATACAAAAGACTTCTGTATTATCAGGTTTCATAGACATCGCTTTTTTGCTATCACCATTGACAACTGAATGTGCCATCACCCAACTATCAACACAATGTGCATAGAAACTATCAGAGAGTTTATCTTTTAGTTTCTCTAATCCTAACGCGTTTCTGCGTGCATAAGTCCACGTGCCTTCATACTTCAACACATTACCGACACCGAAGCGATTTATCAACTCACGCACGAACCACTTCTTACCAACTTCCAATGGACTAAAGGATTGATTCCATCTATCCTTATCAGGTTTTGTTCTTGCCTTTATATCCTCTACGATCACCTTTGATACAGGATAGAGTTTAGATAACCACTCCAATATCCGTAGTTTCCAATCCCACCTCGCACGTGTGCCAGCGGGGATGCGTTCTTTGTTAGCAAGACGGTTCGTCTTGTTCTTGCGGTTTGGACACTTGCGACTTCTGCGACTTCTGCGAAGTTCACGTCTTTTCTCAACTTTCTTGCCAATATCTTTGTGAGCATCGGTTTGCACATTCAGATAAGTATGTGCTTTAGACTTTACTGTAAAGCCTTCCTTCTTACTACCAGGATCTACACCTACTGCTATATCCTGTAGTTCTGTATCTGATGCGTCAACATTCAATCTAACACAAAAGATGCCGTTCTTCCAAAATGGAGTTGCCTTCCCTGATTTAATCCACTTGCGTGCCCGTGAAGGCTTCGTGGGCATCAATGTATTTTGATTCTTATCAACAACCGGAACAAACATAATAGTGATAAACCTCCGTAGAGTATATATTGCCCCATCCAGATCGCACTATCCAAGTGGTATTAGACTTGGGGAGCATCCAACACATTGTGTCAACTGCCATGTTGAGATAGTGCGATATATGACTGTAGTCAACGATTTAACTTATGGATTGACCGCTTGGCAGGCAGTTCGCACAAGCCCTACGCTTTAGCGTTGGGTAGTTGACTATTCGCTCTGTTGGACATAAATTATAGACTCTCTGATTGATTCGGCGACTTTCGGATACCGAATTGCTTGTATGGTATTTTCTGTAAGTAGATCCACAGGTTTCCCAAGAATTTCCTCAAGATAGTCTGCAAGCTCCATGAATTTGAAACCAATAGGACGATCAAATTCAACGACTATATCAACGTCACTTGTAGGTTCTATAGACGTTCCTTTTGCATAAGAGCCGAACAAACCTATCCGTTTAACACCATATTCAGATGCGAGATACTCGGTTTTCTCAGACAATATATCAGTTATCTTTTCTTTCGTTAATTCTATCAGTTTTTCTCCAAATGTTCTAAAAAGTCTTCAGGAGTCAAAATTGGCACTTCTAATTCAACTGCCTTATCATATTTGGAACCTGCACCGTCACCGGCGATGAGATAATCTGTTTTCCCTGTTACACTGGAGGTTACTTTCCCGCCACGTACTTTAATTTCTGTTGATGCTTCTGTACGCGTCATGTCTGTCAGACTACCCGTAACAGCAAAGGTCTTACCGCTGAAAAAAGTCTCTTCTAAAATCTTAGGTGCTTGGACAACTTCTTCTGTGAAGCAGCGCAATCCCGCGGCTTTCAGTTTTTCGATGAGAAGACGGTTTTGTGCGAAGAACGACGAAACACTCTCGGCAATCTGAGGACCAATACCAGGTATAGCTTCAATAGTTTCAGCATCGGCTTGACTTAATCCTTCTATAGACAAGAAGTGATCTATCAAGAGTTCTGCAACCGTCTCTCC
The DNA here is from genome assembly GCA_009839975.1 of Candidatus Poribacteria bacterium. Classification (GTDB taxonomy): domain Bacteria; phylum Poribacteria; class WGA-4E; order WGA-4E; family WGA-3G; genus MSPOR6. Next base: position 3,855 of record VXOP01000309.1, on the reverse strand, counting down.
AACATGGAATATGCTCAATCCGACCAATACCTTTGCAGCGGATCCTTGTTTGCTGTGTTCAATCTGGTGCAATAGATTATGTGTCAATCCGTCTCCCATCCGATCCAATTTACGCACCTCTTGAGACTCTAAACTATACAGATCAGCAACATCTCTCACGAGACCGTTGTCCACTAATTGGTTCACAGTGGCAGGACCGAGTCCCTCAATTTCAAGTGCTTTGCGGGATGCAAAATGTGCAATCCTACGTTTCAACTGTGCAGAACACCCCGCGTTCACGCATCGCACGGCGACTTCATTTTCTGATCGTTGGACAGGTGTATTACATGATGGACATAAATCAGGGAATTGAAAAACGACTTCATCCCCTTTTCTTTTTTCTTTCTGTACATCTATAATTTTCGGAATTACATCGCCTGCACGTTCAAGAACAACAGTGTCTCCGATGCGAACATCCTTGTTGTGAATTTCTTGTTCATTATGTAAAGTTGCATGGGTTATCGTAGCCCCTGCGAGTTTTACAGGTTCCAAGATAGCAATAGGTGTCAAAACGCCTGTGCGACCCACTTGCACCTCAATATTCTTTATCGTTGTCGTTGTCTGATGTGCAGGAAACTTGTAAGACGTCGCCCAACGTGGACTCTTTGCTGTTGATCCGAGTTCCTTCTGTTGGTTAATATTATTAACCTTTACGACAAGTCCATCAACTTCATAAGGAATTGCCTCACGTTTTGTCACCCAATGTTCGTAAAATGTGATGACATCATCAAGTGAGGCGTGAAGTTTAGTGTGTGGATTACATTTGAAACCGTAGCATTTTAGTTTCTCAAGTGCCTCTGTGTGGGTTGCAATGTCAAGTCCTTCCGTATAATTGAGTGAATAGATAAATATATCTAAAGGACGTTTTGCAGTAATGGTAGAGTCCAACGTCCGCACAGAACCAGCAGCGGCATTCCGAGGATTAGCAAAAGGAGATTCACCGGCTGCTTCACGTTGCACATTTATATCACCAAGCAGATGTTTTGGTATAAATACTTCACCACGTACTTCCAGAATCGGAGGAGCTGGATTATCGTCTGTTGCAGTAAGTCGCAATGGAACGGCGCGTATTGTTCGTAGGTTCCCGGTAACGTCTTCACCGTACTCACCATCGCCGCGCGTTAAACCCCGCACAAAAACACCATTTTCGTAGAGCAATGAGACACCTAATCCATCAATTTTCAGCTCAGTAACGTATTCAACGGGTGCGTCTTCCAACAATTTTTTGACGCGTACACCGAAATCCAGTATTTCCTCTTTACCGAAGGCGTTATCCAGGCTCAGCATGGGGCTGCGGTGAGGTATACGTGAACCTAATGCTACGTCACCCCCAACCCGTTGCGTAGGTGAATCAGATGGAATATTTTTAGGAGATGCCTTTTCAAGTTCTTCAAGTTGACGCATCAGCTCATCAAATTCAGCATCTGGTATCTCAGGTTGGTCATCAATATAGTATTTACGTTCATGGTAACGTATTAAGCCTCTCAGTTTGTTGATGTCGGTATTCATCTTCTTTGAGAATATCCTGTCTTTGGAATATATCTAATAAACGTGTCATTTTACAGACAGATTACACAAAAACAGACGTAGGTCGGGTAGAGTGAAGCACCATTAAAATATTAACTGGTGACATGTAACCTCTGACTTAACAGAAAAGTCGGGTTTCGCTTCGCTCTACCCGACCTACGAATGACTGCTAAAGTTTACAGTAATAGGTTTTCTAAGACCTATACGAATTTATGGCTGTTTTCTGCGAATACCTTTACACACCCTATAATCCTTAGACGACACAAACTGGTCGTTAAACACCTATTTCTGTCACAATGTATGTACGGATAGGTCGTTTGCGATTGTTAATCGTCTCTGACGTGTGAATGTTCGGGGACGGGTGTATCCCTCACCCGTTGGACCTGCGATGGTCATTGCCAAGAATCCTTCACCTTCAAGTCCACAACATGCATAGGATGGCGCGTTCACTACAACAACACTACAATTCATGGCTTTGTTGAACTGGGTAATCCTTGCAGTATTGTTCGTATGTAACATGGCTGTGTGTCCACGACCACCATCGGCAGCCATAGCACCTTTGAGTGCTTCGGCAAAATCACGAACACGCACGACAGGAAGAATCGGCATAAGATACTCGTCAATAACAAAGTTGTGATCGGCTGATACCTCTACAACAACTGCGACCGTTTGCGCTGGGGCAGAGATACCTGCTGCTTCTAAAATTGTCTTTGCATCTTTTCCAATATATTCTTTGTTCGTTTCCCCGTTCTCCATCACAACCGCTTCAAGTGCTTCACGTTGATTTGCGTCGACTACGTGTCCACCATTTCGGGTTAATTCACGGATAGTATCATCAGCAACTGATTCAACAACGAAGAGTGCTTTTTCCCCGATACAGAGCAGATTATTATCAAAACTTGTTCCGGCGATAACATGTCTTGCAGCTTTGGTGATGTCTGCGGTTTCATCAATAATTGCTGGTGGATTACCGGGGCCCGCAGCGATAGCCTTTTTGCCACTTGTAAGTGCTGCCCTCACAACACTTGCACCACCCGTTGCGACAACCATAGATACATCAGCATGATCCATAATTTCTTTTGCTGTCCGAAGTGTAGCATTGGCAACAGAAGTCAGTAAATTGGCAGGACCTCCTGCTTTTACAATCCCTTCGTTGATAACGTGCATCGTTTCTTCAGTGCATTCACGCGCGTTGGGATGTGGACTAAAAACAACCGAATTTCCCGCCGAAATCATGATAATTGCATGATTTATCACTGTAGATGTAGGATTAGTGGTAGGTGTAATTGAATTAATGATGCCAAATGGCACATATTCTATAAGAAGTGTGCCATCATCTCCGGAGATAGACTCCGACACCAAGTCTTCCATACCGGGGGAAAGGTTTACAGCACCTTCATTCTTCATGATCTTGTGCTCAGCGTTTCCCATTTTTGTTTCTTGAACAGCAAAATCAGCGAGTCGTTTTGCGTTTTCAAGTGACACGTGCTTAATTGCTTCTATAATTTCTCGTCTTTTGGCAAATCCGAGTTTAACGAGTTCTTCTTGAGCAGTTTTTGCTGCACTGATAGCAGCTTCAACAGTAGCGAAAACGCCTGAACGAGAAGAAGTCGTCATTGGCGTTGGTGTAGGTGTTGTTACTGCCTCGTCGCGTTGCAGCGTCGTTAGGACTTGTGCAACGATCTGTTCAATCTGTTTTTCATCAATTTGTGCCATTCAACCCTCCAGTACCTCAATAGGTGAGATTCATACAAACACCATGGGCGAACACGCCATAGGCACACGAAATATTAGAATTAGGAATCCGAATCTTCAGCGGCTGCTGCAGCCTTACCACCGAGAATGGATTCAACATCCGAATGCGGACGGGGAATGACATGTACCGAAACCAATTCACCGACTGCTTTCGCAGCTTCTGCCCCAGCATCTGTAGCCGCTTGGACTGCACCGACATCGCCGCGGACCATGACGGTTACAAAACCGCCGCCAACCTGTTCTTTTCCGATCAACTTGACGTTAGCTGCTTTAACCATTGTATCTGCTGCTTCAACAGCACCGACTAACCCGCGTGTTTCAACCATTCCTAATGCTTCATTACTCATTCTTATATGCTCCTTGTCATCTATAAATTATTTGGCTGTTAATGTAGAATGCAAAGGACTGCACGAACTACTAATAGATTTCTATTGAGAAAAAATTAATGAAAGGTGCAGTTCCTTTTAGAATATATGCATGTTTAAATGATACTATAAATGTGTTTTTTCTGCAAATGAAAATTAATGACATCAG
>VXOP01000201.1 GCA_009839975.1 Candidatus Poribacteria bacterium | reverse complement strand
GATTATATGTCTAACAATAAATGTTCTCATTGGAGAACATATAACTTCAATGTTTATCCTTGTCTTACGGAACAGACGTTTTTACGAAAATCCTAAGGAGACTATTTTTATGAAGATTACAGTCAATTTAAAAACAACGCTGCTGGCGTTATCCTTTGCTTTAGCGGTCTGTCTGGTTTTTATACCTGTAACAGTGGCTCAGGAAGAAGTGGCAGAGGAAACCGAGGTGGCGGCTGATGAAGATGTTATTGAACTTGAGGAAGTGGTAGTTGTCGGTACACGTGCAGCACCTCGTTCCGTGCTTGAATCGGCTGTCCCTATTGATATCGTATCAAATGAGGACTTTCAGAAACAGGGTAGCACTGACCTGCCAAATCTGTTAAGAACTTTAGTCCCATCATACAATGTTAATACGCAGCCGATCAGTGATGCTGGTACAGTCGTGCGTCCTGCGAACCTTCGTGGATTAGCACCTGACCACACACTCGTATTAGTTAACAACAAACGGCGGCACCGTGCTGCTGTTATTCACTGGCTTGGAAACGGTCTGGCGGATGGCGCACAAGGTCCCGATCTTTCGCCTATACCAGCTATTGCTCTAAGACAGGTTGAAGTGCTGCGCGACGGTGCATCCGCACAATACGGATCAGATGCAATCGCCGGTGTGATGAATTTCCAACTCAGAGACGATTTTGAAGGTGGAAGTCTTGAATTTAAACCCGGTATCTATCATTACGGAGATGGACGTCAGTTCTCAATCGCTGGAAACATCGGTTTAGGAACGCCAGACACATGGGTTAACCTGAGTATTGAACGCGGCGGAGCAGACCCAACGATCCGTTCTGTTCAACGAAACGATGCAAAAGCATTAGAGATGGCTGGAAATGCCAGTGTCAGGAACCCAGCCCAGATATGGGGACTACCAATCGTTGAAGATGATCTGAAGTTCTTCGCGAACTACGGAAGCACCCTCTCAGATGCAATCGATTTCTACGGGCACGCAAACTATGCAAGCAAACGCGTTGAAGGCGGTTTCTATTTCAGGAATCCCAATACACGTAGTGCTGTATTTAGTACGGATAGTGGCAAAACGCTACTCGTCGGTAATTTGTCCGGATTAGAAGAAGGTGCTGATGCTACCGCTGATGATATTCCAATAACTGAACACGTCCCTGACCAAGAGATGTTAACTGCGGTGAAAAACGACCCGAACTTATTTACGTTCCAAGAGATGTTCCCAGGCGGATTCACACCCCGTTTCGGCGCATTTATGGAAGATAGTTCAATTTTAGTCGGCGTAAAAGGTGAGGCGTTTGAAGAATCTTTAGGAGACCCCCTCTCCTGGGATCTCAGTGCATATTTCGGTAGAAACCACGCTGATTTCTTCATCTTCAACACAGTGAATGCTTCCCTCGGTCCCGATACACCCACCGATTTTGACCCAGGCGACTATATTCAGACCGACTACAACCTTAACCTTGATGTAACATACCCGTTACACGAATTGGTATTTCTTGCATCCGGTCTTGAATACCGAAACGAAGGTTTTGAAATTGTAGAGGGACAGAGAGAATCTTATCAGATTGGACCTCTGGCAAGTCAAGGGTTCAGTGCTGCATCAAACGGATTCTCAGGTTTTAGTCCTATTTCCGCAGGTGTCTGGACACGTTTTAATGTCGCTGCTTATGTTGAAAGTGAAATCAGACCGATTGATAACTGGCTCCTTGCTCTCGCTGTACGCGGTGAGGACTTTGAGGATTTCGGCAGTACAGTCAATTTCAAAGTGGCAACTAATTACGGAATCACTGAGAATATGAAATTCCGAGGTAGTTATAGCAGTGGATTCCGTGCCCCAACACCCGGTCAGCAGAACGCTTTTAACGTTACCACTGAATTTAATTTCCTTAAGAACGATCTGGTCAACAACGGTACTATTCCTTCTACCAATCCTGCTGTTGCAGTCGTAACAGGGAAGGAAGATAACGCTCTTGATCCGGAAAAGTCAAATAACTTCACAGGTGGTTTCACGGCTAAATTGGTAGATGTAGACTTCACTGTAGACTTCTTTGATATTCGTATGAAAGACCGTCTCGCGCTCTCTCAAGACTTTGGATTAACTGAGCAGCAAAAAGAGGATCTCATTAGAGAAGGCGTAACCAGTGCAGCAAACTTGCAAGAATTCCGCTTCTTTACCAACGATTTTGATACCACAACGCAAGGGATTGACATCGTCATCACGGCACCAATCCCATCCCTGACAGGTACTGTAAGTGGTGTGTATAACTATACAAGAACCACTGTTACAAATAATGACCAACGGGTGAAATGGATTGAGGAATTGGCAGATCACGGTATAGCTGAAGAAGGTTTAGCAGACAACGCCACAATTAAAGCCATTGCCGATAAAGCTGCTGCTGATAGAACCGCTGAAGAGACCGAAATTCTCACCCTAAAGGGTTTGGTTGATAATGTAGACCATCGTATCAAAGAACTTGAAGAGAACCTGCCACAACACAGAGCAAGTTTGACAGTTCTGCAACCTCTCAATGAGAAAATCGGTGCACTTGGGCGGCTCAATTACTTCAGCAATTGGTATGATTCTGAAGATAATGCGACCTATACAGCAAAGGTTACAGTTGACCTTGAATTTACCTATACATCCGATAGCGGCATAGCCATCACAGTGGGTGGCAACAACGTGCTAAATCAATACCCCGATGAAAATCCTGCGTATTCGGAAGACTCGCCAGCGATGAAAGGTGATAACTATAATCCACCTGATATTGGCAATAAATATGGTCAATTTAGTCCTTTCGGGTTTGACGGTGCGTTCTGGTATGCTAAAGTCGGTTACAGTTTCTAAGAGTCGCTTTACACGTGTTAGGAAACGTATCTCAACGTTTCCTAACACGTTACACCCTATTAACTTGATCCATAGCGATAGGTGCGATTTCCTAATCGCACCTATCTTCAATAAAACATGATAAATCCTGTTAATTTGGTATTACACACTTTACATGAAAGGTCTCTTTGATGTTCTATAATAAGAACACGACAAGGGTTATAGACAAAATAATTCATGTCGTTCTCGCCGCAGCCTTTATCTTGGTCGGCATAGTTTTTTCAGGATGTGAGCGAATTCAACCAATCATCCCACCAGCAGCATCAGAAACAACAATAAAAATCGGACTTATTTATAGTCCTACCGACCCCGGAACGACTCGCAACGGGGTTGAGTTAGCTGTTTCAATCGCAAATGAAGCAGGGGGAATCAAAGGTAAGACAATTGAACTTCTCACGAGAGAAAGCAATAGAGAACCTTTACTAAGTGTCCAGCATGCAAAAGAGTTGATCAATGCTGGCGTGTTCGCAATATTAGGACCGGATTACAGCGACGAAGCTGTAGAGGTTGGTGCGGTCGTACAACAATACGGCATCCCCATGATGACAACCTACCCAACCAACCCGAAGGTTACAAGGAACGGGAATTTTTCATTCCTTGGTGCGATTCGTGATCCTGACCAAGCAAGAATAATGGCTAATTTTGCCGTAGAAGAATTGAACGCGAAAACAGCTGCTGTCCTAACAGAAACAGGTGATTCCTATTCAGAAGAACTCTCAATAGCATTTATTAATGACTTTGCAGCACAAGGTGGAATGGTCGCTACACAACAATTCTATGATTCAGGTGTCACAGATTTTACTGAACAGTTGACTGAAATTAATGCAGTTGATCCTCCTATAGAAATTGTCTTCTTGGCTGGTTTAGGTTCGGAGTTTCCCTTAGCAGTGAAACAAGCCAAGTCTGAGCAATTTGGAGTTACAGCAACTTTTCTCGGTGGGGATGGATGGGATCGTCCTGATTTGATCGAAATCGATGGAACAGCACTTGAAGGAAGCTTCTTTGCAAACCACTTCTCAACTAACGCACCATTAAGTGAAACGGGAAATCTATTTGTTAACTTATATATTGAAAACTTCGGGATGACTCCTAACGGTCCGGCTGCTCTTGGATTTGATTCTACAAATATTGTAATCCAGGCAATGCAAAGATCAAGTATTTTGACCCCTGCTGCAATCCGAGACCCAAATTGAGGTAACACAGAACTACGACGGGGCAATGATGTTGTCACATTTTGATGAGAATCGGTATGCAATCAAAGGTATTATTATCAATACAGTTAAAGATGGAAAGATACAATTTCACAGATCCATTGCCCCATAACAAGATTTAAAGATAATTGAGGAGTGTGCATAATTATTTGTCTCATCAACGCAGACAGCGAAAAGTATTTGGTGCCGCTTGATTTATAGAAATGCTGTTTAAATTGAATTCTTTATGCCCACTCCTCAAATAAATTATACTTCCTATATTGGAAAGGAACCAACATGAGCCAACAGAACAGAGACGCAGAATATACAATGGGACGCAGTGAATCTGAAACAGAACGATTGATTAAACAGTCACAACTCTATGACGATGTAACGCGACGGTTCTTCTTGAGAAGCGGAATCGCAAGAGGCATGAAAGTTCTCGACGTCGGCAGTGGTGCAGGGGATGTCGCACTGACACTTGCAGAATTTGTCGGCGATGAAGGCACAGTTATCGGCGTAGATGTAAACCCTGATATCCTTGAAACAGCAAAAGTACGCGCAGCAGAAGCACAATTTAACAACATAGAATTCATTGCAGGAGACACAAGAACGCTTGAACTCCCAAACGACTTTGATGCAATTGTCGGCAGACTCGTTCTGATGTATATGGGTGACCCCGCAGACGCACTTAGACATCTCGTAACACACTTACAACCCGGCGGTATCGTGGCTTTCCAAGAGGTTGAATTTTCTCCTTATAATGCCGCTGTCCATCCAGATACACCACTGATGAACAATCTAATTGAGTGGGGACGTACCGTTTTTCAACAATCAGGCGCACATGTAGAGATGGGGATGGACCTCCATAAAACCTTCATTGATGCGGGGTTACCAGAACCTACATTACATTTTGAAGCACCGATGGGAGGCCCCGAAGATTGGCACGGATATGCATACCTTGAGAACAGTTTTCGCAGTATCCTACCACTCCTTGAGGCTTACGAAATTACGACAGCAGATGAATTAGATGTTGATACGCTTGCAAGTCGTATCAGGGAAGAGGTCGCTGCAGCGAAAAGACCTGTTCTGTTACCGCCACATATCACAGCACACGTTACCCTCCCGACATAAACGCCTTGCACCATAAATGCCTGCGATATAAATGAACGTCATCATGACCCAAACCGATGCAGAGTGGACACCCGAACCTTATAGAGACGCTACCTATACCTTAGGACGTACCTCCCATGAAACGACACGTCTCATAGAGCAATCGAGAATTTATGGAGAATCAACGCGACTTCTTTGTGAACGCGCGGGTATCTCAGAAGGGATGCGCGTCTTGGAAATCGGCAGCGGGGCAGGTGATGTCGCATTCATGCTCGCGGACCTTGTCGGCACATCAGGACAAGTCGTCGGGATTGATATCAATCCAAACATCCTTGAAACGGCGCGTCAAAGAGCAACTGCGTCAGACATAAAAAACATCCAATTCATCGCAGCGGATGCACGGGAGCTGACTTTTCCCCACAAATTTGACGCGCTTGTCGGACGGTTCGTCTTAATGTATATGGCAAAACCGCAAAAGGCTTTCGGTAAACTCATCTCACACCTAAAACCCAACGGAATTGTTGCGTTTCAAGAACCGGAGTACACACTTTATCCTGCATTATGCCATCCGGATACGCCACTTATTAATCAGCTCATCCAATGGATTTTAGAAGTCTTTGAACATTCTGGTGCCTATCTTGACATGGGGATAGGGTTGTACCGCACCTTTATCCAAGCGGGCCTACCGGCACCGCAAATACACCTCCACTCCCCTATCGGTGCAGCAGAAAATTGGGTAGGATACAGATACATGGAGACGATTTTTCAAAGCCTCCTACCCCTCATAGAAGAATACGGAATCGCTACAGCGGAAGATGTTGACGTTGAAACATTAGCAGTTAGAATCCGTCAGGAGGTACTTACATCAAAACGTCCCTTCTTCTTGCCGCTCCATGTAACAGCGCATGCCCGACTCAGTAGCAAAAGTCAGTAGTATTCAGTATTCAAGTGTTAAGGATATTGAAAGAAGCACAATCAAGGATGAATGTGCTACAACCGTAATCAAGATCATTTTGATACAGTGAAGCACAATCAAGGATGCATGTTGTCGGTTTAACGCTTTGTCCCTTTCAACCGACCCCATGTTGTCGTCAACTTTCCACGCGCTTCTACAGCAAGATGTTCAATCATACCGAATTCCATGATAGATTTAACCTCCTCCTGCGTCAAACCCCGTTTCCACACATTCAGTTCATCCATCAATCCAGCAAAAGGACGGTTATCATCAATATTATAACCGACACGCGCACCCTGTCCCCAGTCTCCAGCGATAGGTGTGTCCAATCTTGCTTTCTCATGACCGACCTGTTCACCGTTAATATAGAGAAATGCTTCTCCCTCTTCCCGGCTGTATGTCCCTGCGTAATGCACCCATTCGTTTGCTCTGTTTTTACCATTTTTGATATCAAAAATCGTCCGGTTTGGATTAGGACCTCGAGTGAGCCAACGATAATTACCATCACCCCGCGCCTCAGGATGAACCAACCATGTCCCATCCTGTGCCCGAGCATTGAAAATCGCCATATCCGTTATCGCATTAACATTAATCCAAGCAACGACACTCATCCCTTCAGTCGGTATATCGTCAGGGTTAATGTTTGGACCGTCTAAATCAAGAAAACTCCCCGATGTAAACTCAGCTGCTTTACCCAATTTTCCATCGTTAGACTGCTTTACATTGCCATTAATTTTCCCATCATACCCCCGTCCAGATTTCTCAATAACATTGTTATTGCTAAACTCTTCAAAATCAAAATAAAGCACCAGATCCGGATCCCATACATCTGCATATAGTC